>DAIMFY010000290.1:0-3316 GCA_036724295.1 Gemmatimonadales bacterium
CGAGATGGGCAGGATGGGCAGGATGGGCAGGATGGGCAGGATGGGCAGGATGGGCAGGATGGGCAGGGCGAAGCTAGCCCATGCGTCATTGCGAGGAGGGCCATCGGCCCGACGAAGCAATCGAGTCGCCTGGATTGGGATGCCAGCGAACCTATTGCTTCACCGCTTCGCGGCTCGCAATGACGCCCTGGGAGAACACCCGCCCATCTCGCCCAGCTCGCCCATCCTGCTCATCTCGCCAACCAATATGACACCTTCACCAGGAACGTATTGTTGGCCCGCTGGTCGAAGAGGTCGCCGAAGTTGCCGCCGAAGGATTTGTTCCCTTCCAGCGCCAGCGAATTCTCCCGTCCCTGGCTCCAGACCAGGAACAGCGTCGAGCCCGCGCGGTATTCCCAGCGGAACACCACGTTGGATCGGAACTGCTGGAAGTTGAACCCGCCCGGATCAGCGCTCACATCCGGATCATTGTATGGCTGGTAGCGGTCGTCGTAGTCGTGCGCCCGCGGATCGTCCAGTTCCCGCACATTGGAGTACGTCCCCTTCGAGACAAACGGCGACGCGTACACCTGAAGGGACGCGGTGGGCGTGAAGGTGTAGTCGAGCCGGAAGGTGAGGCTCAACGTCTTCTGGTCCAGGTGCGCAAAGGTGTAGTGCGCATCCCCGGCGTCGTCGGCAAAGGTGCCAAAGTACTGGATATCGTTCCGGTTCTTTTCCCAGTTGGCGCTGAGCGACGTGGTGAACCGGCTCGACACCTTGTAGTCCACCTCGGGCTGGAGGCTGATGGTCTCCGACCGGCCGCCGTCTCCCCGCATGTAGTTCACCCAGAAATAGGGCACCAGCTTGTGGCGATTGTCCCCCTCGATGCCCATCCAGGGCGCGATGTAGGGATCCTGTCGCACCGCAGGGCCCCCGCGCGCGCAACGATCGCAATAGGTGCTGCCGACCTGGCCCAGGGTGCCGCCCGCATGCAGCCACCAGCGGTTGGTAAACTGGATGTGCGTGTTGGTGTTGAACGCGCGCTCGGTGGGAAGTCCCGAAATGGTCCAGTATTCCCAGTTGTTGAAGTTCCAGCCCAGCTGCTGGAAGATCTTGTTGGGTGTCCGCCAGTCGAGCCGAGCCCAGGTGGTCCACTGCTGCTGGTCGGCCTGGCGCAGGAAGCCCACGTCGTTCACGTCAAAACCGGCGGTACGCCGCTGGTACGCGGTCTCGAACTTGAGCCGCCGGCCACCCACCTTGGCAAAGCGCAGCTCCATGTTGGTGCCGGTGAGCGATGTGCGGGTCGAATCAAACTCGAGCGGCCCGTCGGGACGCTGGTACAGGTGCACCGAGTTCCGCTGAGTCCGCGCAATCGCCGCCTCATCGCCCGCCACTCGGCTCGCTTCCACTCGAGCGGAAACCTCGAACGGCCCGGCAAACCGGCGCCGGGCATCGAGCCCGCCGGCATAGGCGCTCTTGTGGAGGAACGGCTCGCTCGACGGATCGAGCCAGCGGTTCACGCCTGTCACAATGAAGCCGACACTGCCGTTGCCGTTGGCGTAGTCCTGGTTGCCGCGCACCACGGCGTAATTAGTCGTGGGTTCCAGCGTCGTGCTGCCTGGCCCCGCGACGTTATCGGTCACGGCGTCCATCATCCCGATGGAGAATCCGCCTGGCATCCGCCCCGTGATCTTGGTCGCTCCCAGGATGCGGGTAGCCGTGGCTGAGCTTTCGTCGCCGTAGACGCCAGCCAGCTGCGGCGAGCGGCCGATTCGGCGGGAGTAGAACAACCCTTCACCGGTGTCGCAGTCCACCACCACGACGCAGTTGACCGGGAAGTCGAACAGGCCACGGCCTTCCACGAAGAACGGCCGGCGTTCGTTGAAGAAGGTCTCGAAGGCACCCAGATTGAGCACCGATGGGTCGGCCTCGACCTGGCCGAAGTCGGGATTGACCGTGGCGTTGAGCAGCAGGTTCGACGCGAGCCGGTACTTGAGGTCGCCGCCCACCGTGAACTGCTGGTCCCGCGCGTAATCATCCGACGGCGGGCCCTGCACATTCTTGGTCACGACATACGGGGTCACTTCCAGGTGTCCCGGGCTGGCCAGCCCTTCCAGTCCGGTCAGGTCCCCGAACTGCGAGGTGAAGCCGGGTTTCGACTGATGATACAATGGCCAGGTCACCACCTCGGTATAGCGCTGGATCTCGCGCCAGACCAGGATGCCGAAGGTATTCACGTCGCGCGCGGAATAGTGGAGCTGTGAGAGCGGGATGCGATACTCCGCGGTCCAGCCGAGCGAGTCGATCCTGGTCGCGACATCCCAAACTGCATCCCACGCGCCGTCCTCGTTGCCGTCATTGTAGATGGCGTAATCGGCCTTGACACCCACCGGATTCACCACGAACTCGTAACCGGTGCGCCGGTCATGATACGAATCGAGCAGCAGGATGATCTGGTCCGACGCGGTCTGGTTGTCGCGCCGGGAAAGCAGGGCGATGATGCTGTCCGGATGCGGGTCGAATGCGCGCACGAAGGCGTAGATGTTGTGCGCATCGTAGGCGATCCGCACCGAAGTTCGAAGTTTCGGTTCCGCCCCTTCGCTCGGCCGGGCTTCGAGGAATCCGTCGCGGACCGGGGTACGCTGCCAGATGGCATCCGCATCGCTCCCGTCCAGTACGGGAGCGGAATCCGCGCGCGTGGCCTCAACCGACGTCGCGCTGCTGGCCGGGTGCTGGGCGGGGGAACCCGTCGCCACCTGCGCCTGCAAGGCCAGCAGCATGCCAAGGATTGCTGTCACACGAACTCCAGCGAAGGGGTACCATCCTTTGACGGAGCAAACAGGACAAAGGTTGCTGGCCGGCTCACGGGAACGGCCTCGGCCGGGGCATGGGCCACGGCCAGGGGTCAAGCCGCGCATCGCCGACCATGCCCCGGACCGCCGTTTCACGGATGCGGGGATCCTTGGACTTGAGGAACGCCTGCAGCGCTTCCGGCCGCTCACCCGAGTGGACCAACGCGCGGATCTCGGCCTTGCGAGCGCGAGCGTCCTGTTCGCGGGTCAGCGCGGTGCGGATCGCCGGAAGCGCCGCTTCGTCGCCGATCTCGCCCAGCGCCCACGCGGCACGGGTCCTGAGCTCCGCGTCAGAATCCGCCAGTGCATCGAGCAAACCCTTCGGCGCGGCCTGCAATTCCAGCTGCCCAAGCGCCCAGGCCGCGGTCTCGCGGACATCGTGCGACTTGTCGCCGGCTATCAGACGCCCCAGCGCATCGGCGGCGCCGGCATCCTCGATGTTGCCCAGGGCCCAGACAGCGGTTTCCCGGACTGATTCGTCGCTG
>DAIMFY010000291.1:0-3291 GCA_036724295.1 Gemmatimonadales bacterium
GGCCGAGCACCGTGCGGAGCCGAGGCCCCCGCATGGCGTGGCGCCATTCATCGAGCTTGCGCCAGTACTGCTCCGTGCTGCCCACCGATGGCAGCAGGTCGCTCAGGTCCACCTGGCCCTCCGGAAGGGCGCGAATGGAGCTGATGCAGAGTTGCCGCTTGCCGCGGAATTCCCCGATCTCGCCGATTACCTGCGCCACGAGGCCCTTGCTGATGCCAGCCACACGCTGCTGGTCGGCGCCCCAGAAGGGCGCCGACTCGATCCGGCCGCTCGCGTTGCTGAGCGTGAGGACGGTGCAATCCTTGTCGCCACCGTATGAGCGGGTCTGGACGTCCCACACCAGGAAGGCATGCTGGAGCCGCTCGCCCACGGCGAGCTGCTTGAGGTCGTGAATGGCCATGACGGGCAAACTTATCGCCGGGTCGTGACAACCGATAGCTCGCGCCCGCTGGGCGTGCTAGTTTGCGCGCATGACCGACGCGCAGCATGTGCTTCTCCTCGATGGCGACGATCGCCGGCGGCGGGCGCTTGCGGCCATGTTTCGCGCTGCCGGCCACGTGACCATCGCGGAACGGACCGGCTCCGCCACGGTCGAGGCGCTGGTGGCGGGCCCTGAGGATGCCACGCCGGGGTTTGACGTGCTGGTGCTGGACCTGACGCTGGCGGGCCTCGACGTGAGCGCGCTTCGCCGAGCCGTGGCGCCAGATGTCACCACCCCGCCCGATTCGCTGGACAGCGCCGAGCGCCGGCACCTGGTGCGCGCGCTGGAGTACACTGGCGGCAACCGGCGCCAGGCCGCGCTGCTCCTCGGCATTTCCCGCTCGACGCTGCTCAACAAGATCCGGCGGTACCGGCTCGAGAACGCCGGGCGGTGACAAACCTCACCGCACGATCCGCAGCCGCCCCAGCCGCGACAGCACCAGCGACCGTGTGACGCCCCGATAGGTCACCGTCCACGTGCCATTGGAGACGCCGAGGCCGAGCGCGGTGGGCGTGACCAGCACGCTATGGGAGGGACCGGTGAGCGTCACGTGGCGTGTGGCTGGCCCCGGTTCGCTCCACCAGCCCACCGTGTCACCATGTTCCACCAGCCCGATGGTGACGCTGTCGGGTCGAAGGTGCAGGACGGCGACCCGGCTCCGCGTGACGGCAATCATGCGGGCCCGCACGTGGGCGCGGGCCAGGCGCTGCACTTCCGACTCTACCGTGATGCTGGCGAGCGGGCGTTCGAGCTGCGGCATCGTGATGAGGAGCAGCAGCCCCACGATCACGACGACCACCAGCACTTCCATGATCGACATACCGTTGCGCATGGCGACAACTTCGCACGCCAGCGGCGGTATCCATCATCCGGATTCTGCGCAACGGGGCCATAACGCGCGTGGCACTTGCCCCTGCCCGCATGCAGGAGCATGTTAGCTGGACTCTGGACTCGGGACGCGAGCTGTGGCGCAAGCGAGTCCCGAGGTTCGAGTCTCGCGTCCGATCCAGGAGCCAGCCGCCACGTGGAAATCCGTCTGCTCGATCCAGCCCTCGATCAGGGACACGGCGCACTGCATGCCATGTTTGAGGCCAGCGCCCAGTCCGCGGCGACCAGCGGGGAAGAAAACCTTCGCGTCACTGCGCTGGGCGCCTATCTCGTCATGCGACTGGTAGCTCGGACGCTCGACGCCACCGGCGAGGGCGATACGGCACTCGAGCTTCAGCGACTCAGCACCGCCACGTTCGTGGACGACCTGCCAACGACGGTGGCCGAATGCGCTCACCTGCGGCAGGTGCTGGCCGTCCTGCCCGATGACCAGATGGACCTGATGCCGCTGCGCCGTGCGCTCCTGCGCTATGCCGGCTGGCTCGAGCGCGAAGGCCGGCTCGACATGGCGCTGGAAGCGCTGCGGCTGGTGGCGCGCACCTGGGCTGGCGATATCCCGCCGCGGGAATTCACTGCGCTGGCGCTCGACGTGGGCCGGGTGAACCGGCAGCTCGCCCGGCTCTCGCTTGCCACCGACGCCTACCACGCTGCGTCCGAAGCTGCCCGCCTCACTGGCGATCGCGTGGCGCATCTGCGCGCCTGCATCGGCGGTCTCACGGTGCGCCGGCTCGAGGGAGCGACCGACGGATTGGATCGCGAGCTTCGCGCACTCCTGGACGAGTGCCACGACGACCCCGCGCTCTCGGCCGTGGTTCCCCTCATCCATGCCGACCTCGGCGCGCTCGCCAGTGCCGCTGGCCGGCCAGACGACGCCATCCGCGCACTGGTGCAGGCCACCCGCGCCACCCGCTCCGCAGGAGAGCGGCTGCAGATGCTGGTCGGACTCGGCCGCATCCTGCTGGAGCTGGGCATCCGTGATCTCGCGGCCATGCTGCTGGAGCACGTCGCCGCCCGCTCACCCGACCGGCTGGTGCGTGCCGGCGCCGAAGTGGAGCTCATGGACATCGCGTCGCGTGATGGAAACCGGCTTGGCTTCGAGCGCATCCGAGCCAGTCTTGGCCGGCTGATGTGGCGGCTCCCGGCCACCATGCGGGCGGAATTTCATTACCGCGCGGGACAGGGCTTTGCCCGGTTCTCGCAACACGCCCGGGCCAGGCGGAGCTGGGCTGCAGGCCGGACCCTGGCCATGCGCGAAGGACTGGACCGCTGGGCCGATCGATTCCGGCAGCTTCGGGATGCGCCGGGCGAGCAGACGCTCGAGAGCATCGGCGTAGAGGCCGATGCGTCGGTGGGCCGGGCCATGCTTCTCCGCGACGTACGCGGCCTGCTGCGTCCAAGGACCCGGCCTGTCGTGCCGGACGTCGAGCTGGTATGACCGCGCCATCCGTGCAGCCAGCCACCGATCCACTCACGACGCTGCGGGAATATCGCGCGCTGGCGCCGTGGGGCTTGCGCGATCTCGCCGCGGTGGCTGGCGCCATTCTCGATGCCTCGGGCGTGACACCGATCAACGCCGCGGCGCGCGCCCTGCCAACCGAGCGCACCATCCGGTTCTACGTGACTCGCCAGCTGGTGGCGCCACCGGAAGGCCGGGGCACCGCTGCGGTGTATACCTATCGCCACCTCCTGCAGGTGCTCGCCATCAAGCTGCGCCAGATGGAAGGGGCGACGCTCGAGGCCATCACCACCGAGCTCACCCACATGACGGGCGACATGGTCGAGCGGCGTGTGGCCCAGGTACTGGGCGCGGCATTGCCGCCGCCGTCCCGGCTGCCGCTCCTGCAGACGCCAGGTACGGGCCGGGGACGGGTGGGACGGGCAGTGCAGGGATGGATCGCTCCGCCACCCAGCGGCGAAGCGGC
>DAIMFY010000292.1:0-3273 GCA_036724295.1 Gemmatimonadales bacterium
GGCGGCCAGCTCTGGCTCGGCGACAAGGGTGGCATTCTCGCCGGCATCTACGCGGAAAACCCGAGACTGCTGGACGAGAAGCAGCAGAAAGACCTGGACGCCAACCCGCTGCCGCAGAAGTACCCGCGCTCCAAGGGCGTCTACGCCGAGATCATCGACGCTGCCAAGGGCGGCCCGCCGGCGCTTTCCAGTTTTGATGGCCACGCGGGCGCACTGACCCAGATGGTGCTGCTCGGCTGTCTCGCCGTGCGCGCGGGCAAGACGCTGGAGCTCGACAGCAAGACGGGGATGATCACCAACGTGCAGCTGCCGGAGGAGTGGGTGAAGCCGGGGTTCAGGGATGGGTGGAAGGTTTAGGACGGGATGGGCAGGATGGGCAAAGGAGGCTCACTTCTGGCGTCATTGCGAGGGGGCGTAGCCCCGAAGCAATCGGGTAGCTTGGACCGGGATGCCGGCGACCCGATTGCTTCGTCCCTCCGGGCCTCGCAATGACGCATGGCTGGAACCCGCCCATCCAGCCCCTCTCGCCCATCCTGCCCATCTGGTTACTTGCCCATCACCCACACCTGCACCCCTCCCCCACTCCCTCCCAGCAGCAGCTCCGGCGTCCCGTCCCCGTCCATGTCAGCCACCGCGGGGATGGCGTTGAAGGAGCCGTGGAGCATGAATGAAGAGTCCTGCCTGAAGTCGGGCGCGGTGCGCGTGCCGGCGTTCCGGTAGAGCTGCATCTCGCCTGATTCGTTTCCCACCAGCAGGTCCAGATCGCCATCTCCATCCACATCCATCAGCGCGGGCGCGCTGCGGCGGCCGGCCGCGATGCCGGCATACTCATCCGACACCAGCACGAATTTCGGCTGCTGCTTCGTACCATCATTCCGATAGAAGTTGATGGTGCCGGATCCTTCGCCCACGAAGAGATCGAGGTCGCCGTCGTGGTCCACATCGGCGAGCGTGGGCGTGGCGTTGCTGCCGCGGGTGAGCGTCACGATCGCGCTGTCAGCCAGCGCAAAGCGCGAAGGTCCGTTCGCGCCGGTGTTCCGGTACCATGCGAGGACGCTCTGCCAGGTGCCAAGGATCATGTCCGGCTTCCCGTCGCCATCGAGATCGCCGAGCGCCGGGGCGTAGTTGAAAGTGCCGCTGATATCGAGCGCACCCGCGGCGTGCCACTCCGGCTTGTCCCTGCTCCCCCGGTTTTCGAAGTACTCCAGCGCACCCGTACGCGGATTGTGCTGGGAGATCCGGTTGCCAAGAACCAGGTCGGGATCTCCGTCGCCATCCACGTCGGCCACCGCCGGCGCGCTCTCGGCGCCGATATCGAGCTGGGAGAGGAACTGCGTGCTCCGCACCGTGAAGCTCATCGGCGCGGTCTGCTCCAGGTAGTAGAGGTTGCCAATGGCAGTGGTGTTGGCGTTGAAGGCGCCACCGAGCACGCCCATCATCAGGTCGAGGTCCCCATCGCCATCGAGGTCGCCCATGAACGGTGCGTTGTAGCCGCTGGTGCGAAGGGGCGCACCCGGCGGGAACGATACCGAGTCCTGCCCGATGACCGGCGCCTGGCAGGTGCCGGTATTCTTGAGCCAGAGCAGTCCGGGCTCGAAGTAGTCGCCCCAGAGCAGGTCCGGGTCGCCGTCCCGGTCAACGTCACTGACGATCATGGTGTTGGCGCCGTGCAGCGACGGCTTGCCGCCCGGCGGGATGGCGCCAATGATCTGGATGTGCTGGAAGGTGTCACTCACGAAGTGGAACACCGGAACGCCATTCCCGCCGGCGCCGGTGGCCTCGTAGTGCGTGACCATCCCGCTGGTGCGGCCCATCAGCAGGTCCAGCTTGCCGTCGCAGTCGATGTCCACCATCTGCGGAATGTTCTGGCGGTCGTTGAAGATGGCCTTGCCCTGGTCGTCACGGAGCGTATCGGTGGCCAGCGTGTACGCGGCCTGGGTTCGCGACCCTTCGTTCCGGTAATACCGGATGTAGCTGTACGGCGTCTCCGCCACGATATCCCAGTCGCCGTCGCCGTCCACGTCCACGAACCGGCTCCACTCGCCAATCTCGAGCCGCTCGTAGTCGTCGCTGCGCCAGGTAAAGTCCGGCGCCCTGGCGCTGCCGGTGTTCTCGAAGTACATCATGCGGCCAGTGAATTCCTGGACGAAGAGGTCCAGGTCGCCGTCGCCGTCGATGTCCACCAGCTGGGGCCGGGGGTTGTTGAGCCCACCGAGGAAGGGAAACTGGTAGCGCTGGCCGGTGCTGTCGTAGACCGGGAAGGCGCTCAGCACGCGACGGAAGGCGGGCTCGGGCCGTTGCGGCAGCGCGGCGGCAAGGAAGGTCCCTGCCGCCGCGATCGTGACGAGTGTGAGTGCCTTCACTGTGCGTTCAGGACGGCCATGCCCACCGCGTCATGATCGGTCTCGATGATCCTGACGATCTTGTGGGTCTTCCGGTCAATCACCACGACCGTGCCCGTACCGCCCGGCCTGGCCGTCCTGGGTGTGTAGACGCCCTGCAGGTTGTGGTTGGAGACAAAGACGTACTTCTGGTCCGGGCTCACGGCGATGCCATGCGGCTCCGCGAGGCCGTTGCCCTTGATCACGTCGGCGATCTCCATGGTCCTGGCATTGACCACGGTGACCGTGTTGGCCTTCTGGTTGCCGAACCAGAATTCGCTGCCATCGGCGGTCCACGCCTGGTCCCACGGCCAGCCGGGAGAATCAAGCGTCTTGAGCAAGGTGAGCTTGCCGGGGACGCTTGCGTCGTAGATGAACACCTTGTCGGTCATCTGCGTGGTGGCGACGAGGCGGCTGCCGTCGGGAGACATGGACAGCCCCACGAACATGTGCATCATGTCGCCTGGCACCTGGGTGAGGGTGACGTCACCTGTGGCGCCGTTCACGTTGGCAATCTCGTTGTCCACCATCCCGGCAATGTGGGCCCAGGTGCCGCGCGGATCTGCCGCAGCGCCATGGGGCCGGCCCAGCACCACGTCCACCACTTCGGCATCGGCCATCGTGTTCCGATGGATGACACCGATGCTCGACGGCGCATTCACGGCCGTCATCGAGCGGGTGACATAGAGCAAGTCGCTTTTCGGGTCGAGTGCCAGCATGCCCGGGGTCGCAAACCTGGACTTGCCTACCACCTTGTTGTTGCGATCGAACTTGACCACGTAGCCGTCGCCCACCAGCGAGACGTACCAGGCCGACCCATCCGGCTCCGCCGCGACATGATGCGGCTTGGCCTTGTCGGTGAAGCCCAGCTTCTGCAGGTCCAGCGTCTCGA
>DAIMFY010000293.1:0-3261 GCA_036724295.1 Gemmatimonadales bacterium
AAGCGCGACGGCAAGTACCGCGACATCCCGCTGGTCGTGCTGATCGACCAGGGCACGGCGAGTGCCGCCGAGGCGCTGGCGGCCTCACTGCAGGATCACGACCGCGCGTTGCTCATGGGCCAGCGCAGCTTCGGCAAGGCGCTGATCCAGCAGCTACTGCCTGTGCCGCCCAATGGCGACGGCGTCTGGCTCACGGTGGGATATGTGGTCACACCGAGCGGCCGGGTGATCCAGCGGCGTTACAAGGGGCTTGATGTGGGGCAGTATTACACATTGCGCGCCGGCGACGCGGAGGACACCGCAAAGGTCTATCACACCGACGCGGGACGCGTGGTTCGCGGTGGCGGCGGGATCGAGCCCGACGTCGTACTGCCGGAGGTGGAGGCGGCGCCAGTGTGGTGGAGCATCGCCGCCGACAGCAGCTTTGCCGTCGCCGTGGCCGACAGCGTGGCGCCGCTACTCGGCGCGGACAACGGCGCCCGCGCCGCGTGGATGACCGACACCGCGGCGTGGCGAATCCGGCTGCTCATGCCATTCATGGCGCAAGTACGCGCTCATCTGCACGTCACGGCTCAGCTTTCGTCTGGCGTGGAATATCAGGTCATGCGGCGCCTTGCCTCGCGCGCGGCCGAGGTGCGCTGGGGCATGGACGCGCGGGACGAGCTGCTGGCGCGGAGCGATACGGAAGTGCGAGCGGCAATGGGGGCGTTTGACAAGGCGAGGGCGCTGGCACGGCCGTAGGGGCGACGCATGCGTCGCCCCTACCTCTTTGGGATCGTCTTGCCCACGAACGCGCCGATTACCGCGCCGACGGTTGCGGTTGCCAGCCCACCAAGGATCGCGGCGGAGGTGCAGCTGCCGCCACCGCTGTCGGGATTGCACAGGTCGATGGCGAAGAGGACTCCCCCAATACCCAGCAGGGTTCCGCCTCCGATCGCACCCTCCAACCAGTAGTTCTTCTGCGACGCCGCTGCGGCTATGCCCAGCCGAGGTACATCCTGCGGGGCCGTCTCTCCCGGCAGCAGCGCAGCCGAAACGTGGATTGGCGCCACCGCCACCCCCTGTGCCGCTGCACCGGCTGGCACTGCCAGCATGGCAATCACCACCAGCATCATCGCCCGCATCGCGCGCTCCTCGCGTTTACCTGCCCGTCTCGTCCGTCCCGTCCGCCCCGTCCGACCCGTCATCCTTCCCCAACGCCCGCCGCCGGGGCATCTTTCAGGATATCAATCCGGCCTCTTCCGGACCTGCAGATCGGCACGCGAACGACCGGCGGTCCCTCCGTGCAATCTGCGTCATCTGCGAAATCTGTGGACCAGTAAACAGTGGATCGGAGTCACATGGCAACCCGTACCAGCACCCGGAAATCCAGCGCCGCGTCCCAGCGGCTCGACAAGGCGGAACTGCTTGACCTGTTCCGTATCATGTTCCTGTCGCGCCGGCTGGACGACAAGGAGATCCAGCTCAAGCGCCAGAACAAGATCTTCTTCCAGATCTCCGGCGCCGGCCACGAGGCGGTTCTCGCCGCCGCGGCCAAGGTATTCCGTCCCGCCTACGACTGGTTCTACACCTACTATCGCGACCGCGCGCTCTGCCTCGGTCTCGGCATGACGGCCACCGAGCAGCTGCTCTCGGCGGTCGCCGCGGCGGATGACCCAAATTCGGGTGGGCGGCAGATGCCGTCGCACTGGGGCCACAAGGCACTCAACATCGTGAGCGCCTCGAGCCCCACCGGTACCCAGTTCCTGCAGTCGGTGGGCTGCGCCGAGGCCTCGGTGAAGTTTGCCAGGGGCGAGAAGATCGAGGATCGCGAGCGGCTGTATCACGATGACGAGGTGACGTTCTGCTCCACTGGTGACGGCACCACCAGCGAGGGCGAGTTCTGGGAGGCGATGAACAGCGCCTGCAATCTCAAGCTGCCGGTGGTCTTCCTGGTGGAAGACAACGGCTACGCGATTTCCGTCCCCGTCGAAGTGGGGACCGCGGGAGGCAGCATCTCGAAGCTGCTTACCGGCATGCCCAGCCTCTTCATCCAGGAATGCGACGGGTGCGATCCCCTGGAGAGCTACGACACACTGGTGCGGGCGGTGGAGTATTGCCGGCAGCGGAAGGGCCCGGCACTGGTGCACGCGCACGTGATCCGGCCCTACAGCCATTCCCTCTCTGACGACGAAGTGTTTTATCGCACGCCGGCCGAGCGGGAAAAGGAAGCGCAGCGGGATCCGATCATCACCTTCCCGAAATATCTGCTCAAGCAGGGCATCGCGAGCGAAGAAGAGCTCGAGGCGATTCGTGCGCAGGTGGAAGAGGAAGTGAATGTTGCCGCGGACGTGGCACTCGCGGCGCCGCAACCTGCCACCGACACGGTGTACCACTATGTCTATTCGCCGGACGTCGATCCCACCAGCGAGCAGTTCGACACCGAGGATGATCCCCAGTTCAGTGGTGACCCCACCACGATGGTGGACCTGCTGAACACCTGCATGAAGGAAGAGATGGCGCGCGACCCGCGCATCGTGATGTTCGGCGAGGACGTGGCCGACTGCAGCCGGGAAGACGCGCTGGAAGAGGTGAAGGGGAAGGGCGGCGTGTTCAAGGTGACCTGGGGACTGCAGCGGCTCTACGGCAGCGACCGGGTGTACAACTCGCCGCTCGCCGAGGCCAATATCGTTGGTCGCGCCATCGGGCTGGCTACGCGCGGGTTCAAGCCGGTGGTGGAGATCCAGTTCTTCGACTACATCTGGCCTGCCTACATGCAGCTCCGGAACGAGCTGGCCACCATGCGCTGGCGCTCCAACAACGCCTTCAGCTCTCCCGTGGTGGTGCGGACCACGTACGGCGGCTACCTCAAGGGCGGCGCCATCTATCACTCGCAGACCGGCGCCTCGATCTTCACCGCCGTGCCAGGCCTCCGGGTCATCTGCCCCAGCACCGCGCTCGATGCCAATGGCCTGCTCCGCACCGCCATCCGCTCCGACGATCCGGTGCTGTTCCTCGAGCACAAGCATCTCTATCGCCAGACCTACAACAAGGCGCCCAATCCCGGTCCCAACTTCATGATCCCGTTCGGCAAGGCGCGGGTGGTGCGCGAAGGCACGGACATGACCGTGGTGACCTACGGCGCCGTGGTCCAGCGGACGCTGGTAGCAGCCAAGGAGATGGAGGAGCATCACGGCGTGAGCGTCGAAGTGATCGACCTGCGCTCGCTCAACCCGGTGGACTGGGACACCATCTACACTTCGGTCAAGAAGACCAGCCGGG
>DAIMFY010000294.1:0-3251 GCA_036724295.1 Gemmatimonadales bacterium
CTGCGAAGCCGCACCTTGGCCGCGACGGCGACGCGACACTCGCGTCGCATCATGTGCGCCGAGCCATCATGTCGCTCGATGAGCTGATCGGTGTTGTGGACATCGAGCAGGTGCTGGACCGGGTCTTTGCGGGGTTTTGTGTGGGGAAATGAGATGGGCCGGATGGGCGGGATGGGCGAGATGGGCAGGTCGGCGCTAACCCTGCATCACCCGCCCATCCTGCCCATCCTGACCATCCCGCCCATCCCGTCTCATCACCGGATGCTCCACATCACTCAGATCCAGCTCATCCCACCGCACCCGGATCGGCTCGCGCTTTCGGCCTCGAAGGATCCGGGTGACCTGCACCGATAGCCGTTCGAGCAACGCGAACGGTCCGAGATGATATTCCTGTATCACACATTCGAGATCCACCCGTTCGGCCAGCACGTCCTCGATCCGGCCAACCGGCTTGCCTTTGGCGTCGTGGACCTTCCGTCCGATCAGGCGCTCCAGATGAACTTCGCCTGCCGTCATGGGCGGGATCCGGGTATGCGCTCCACCACGTGCTGGCGCAGCCAGGCCTCGACCACGTTCACCCGGGTTTCCTCCACCGCCAGGTCCACGGTCACCTCGAGCGTCACGCCACGAACCCTGGTCCAGGGGATGCGATACGACTCGGCATGGGCTCCGGCCAGCCGGTGCGCCAGGCGCGACATCCAGCGGCCGACGCGCGCACCGAGGCGATGGGCCAGGGTCACGGATCCGACCTCGAGATAGAGCACGCGAGGCGGGCCCTCTGTCCCGCGCTCGAGCACCACGCCATCCACCTTGCCCATCCGGTTGCCCTGCCGGTCGAGCAGTTGCTTGTCCAGCACGTCACGCACAAGCAGCACGTCAGCCTCCCTTGATGAGCAGTGGCAGCGACACGATCGCCAGCACGAATGCCAGCGCGGTGATGAGTGCGACGATCGTGTTGCTGAACCAGCCGTTGCCGTAATCGCGAAGGTAGCGCTTGTCGTTCATGATGATGAGCATCGGGCCCACCACGATCGGCAGCGATGCGGCGCTGAAGACCATCGAAAAGTTGGTAAGCTTGAGGATGTCCACGCCCGCCAGCGCTGGAATCGCGGCCAGTGCGATCATCACGGTATAGCTGAGGCTGAAGCGCGCATCCTCGGCCGGCGGCAGGTTCTCGCTCCACTGCCAGCCCAGCCCCTGCGCCAGCATGTAACCGGACGTGAGGGCAATTTCCTGCGCTGCACCGAAGCAGGCGATGCCAAGCGTGGCGACGAAGAGGGGAAATCCCCAGCGGCCGAGCGCGCTGGTGAGCAGCAGCGGGAGCTGTTCGTAACTCTCCACCTTGATGCCGGCGGGGTGAAAGACGACGCCAGCCGTCACCAGTGCCCCAATGGCCACGATGCCGCCTAACCCCATGCCGAAGCCTGCGGTGATCCGGTTGATGCTGAGGTGGCTCACGTCCCAGCGATCCTCGACCGCGCCCGCGGCGTAGAATGCGAACAGGTACGGACTGATGGATGCGCCGAGGATGCTGACAGCCAGGTACCAGTAGTGGGCGGCATCTCCGGAAGGAAGCCGGGGCAGCGCGCCGCGGACCACCTCGCCCAGCGGCGGATGCAGCTGCCAGGCGCCGACCACGAACGACAGCGTTACAAGTCCCAGTACCGACACGCCCTTCTCGATCAGCCCGAACGTGCCGCGCCAGAGCAGCACCCAGGTCACGAAGGCGACTGGTATGATCCACCAGCGATAACTCACCCCGCTGGTGAGCTGCAGCGCCAGCGACACGCCGCCCAGTTCGGCGGCGAGGACCATGTACATCACCAGCTGCATGATGATGATCGTCACCACATAGAACCGGAACCCGAACCGCTCGCGTATCGCGTCTGCCACCGTATGCTTGCTGATGGCGGCCAGCCGGCCCGACATCTCCACCAGGAACGCCAGGCATGCGGCGCCCAGGACGAGGGTCCAGATGAGGTCGAACCGGAAGTCTGCGCCGGCCTGCACCGCGGTGGCGAGAGATCCGGCTTCGAGAAAGCCGCCGATGCCGGTGACGATGCCGAGCGCGATTTCGACGAAGCGCTTCATGGAAGGGAACGTCGCAGGTCGCAGGTCATAGGCCGTCAGTCATGTTGTCTCAGGTCTGACGCGCAGGAGTCAACTGGAGCAAGGGTACGGGGAGATCGGCGACAGGCGCCGTGACGGGAAGCACAGGGAGGCCGGCCGGTCACAGGCCGCAGGTCATGGGTCTTGCCACCTGTGGCCTGTCGCCGCCCTTGTGACCACCGGCACATCCGGCGCGCGGGCACGCTGGTACTCTCCAGCAATGAGGAGCCAGCCTCCGGCCTCACGGCCGGCAAAGCAGGGGAGCGACTCCCCCGAGCGGCCGGACGCGGGCACCCGGCTCTCGGCCAGCCAGATCCATGACAACGTCATGAGCCAGGCGAACGAGGAGCTCGACCGGGCGGCCAGCTCGTTGTTCATCTCCTCCCTCGCATCCGGCCTCACCATCGGGTTCAGCTTTCTGGGCGGAGCCTACGCCAGTTCGGTCGTCAGCCCGCCGCATGCCGGCGCGGCCATGGCGGCGGCGTATCCGCTGGGCTTCATCCTCGTGATCATGGCGCGGAGCGAACTCTTCACCGAGAACACGCTCACGCCGGTCCTGCCGCTGCTCCACCGCCGCAGCACCGAGGCGCTGGTCAAGATGCTGCGGGTCTGGGTCATCCTCCTGAGCGGCAACCTGCTGGGAACGCTGGGATTCGCCTGGCTCATGGCACGCACGCCGGCGCTACCGGCGTCGCTGCGGCAGGTGATGCTCCACGTGGCCGAGCAGGGTACGTTGAGCCCGTTCCTGCTCACGCTGTATCAGGGGGTCTTCGCCGGCTGGCTGATCGCCTTGCTCACGTGGGTGCTGGCGTCCACGCACCGGACCGGCGCCCAGCTGATGCTCATCTGGCTACTGACAGCACCGATCTCGGCCTTCGGGTTCAAGCACTCGATCGTGGGCTCTGCGGAGGCGTTCTATCGCAGCTGGGCTGGGTCGTCAGGCTGGGCGCCAATGGTCGGCTACATCGCGGCCGCCGTCATTGGCAATACGATCGGCGGGGTGTTGCTCGTGGCGCTGCTCAATTACGGGCAGGTGGTGACGGAACGGCATGACAAAGGGCAGGTGCAGACGGAAGTGGCCGAGGGGTAGGGGCCCGGCAAGCCGGGCGTTACGCCGTGCGGACGCCTCGCGATGCTTCTTC
>DAIMFY010000295.1:0-3247 GCA_036724295.1 Gemmatimonadales bacterium
GCGCTGTTCCTGCAGCCGTTCTTCCTGGCGTACTTCCTCCTGTACAACACCTACCAGGCGCTGCTGATCGGGCTGTCGGCACGGGTGGTGCGCCGGCGCGTGGCCGGGCATTTCGTCGAAGATCTCGACCTGATCGACCAGAGCCATTACACCAAGCCGCTCACGATGATCATCCCCGCATACAACGAGGACGTGACCATCGTGGACAGCGTGATGAGCCTGATCCACTGCGATTACCCGCGGTTCGAGGTCGTCATCGTCAACGACGGCTCCAGCGACACCACGCTGGACCGGCTCAAGACGGCGCTCAAGCTGCGCCGCACCGACCTGCCCTACCGCGATGCCATCGGCACGGCGCAAGTGCACGCGCTCTACGAGGCGACCGTCCCGTTGCCCGACCAGGTCATGCACGTCATCGTGATCGACAAGGCCAACGGCGGGAAGGCAGACGCGCTCAACGCCGGCATCAACGCCTCCACGGCGCCGTACTTCGTGTCGCTCGACGCCGACTCGATCCTCGACCCGCGCGCGCTCAAGGAATTGATGCGGGTGGTGCAGGAGGATCCGCGGGTGGCCGCCGTCGGTGGCCAGGTCGCCATCGCCAACGGCTGCACCATCGAGCACAGCCGGGTAGTGCGCGTGGGCCTCCCCAAGGACGACCTCGCGCGATTCCAGATGGTGGAGTACCTCCGGTCCTTCACCACGGGCCGCACCGGGCTCGACCGCATCGACAGCGTGCTGATTCTCTCGGGCGTCTTCGCCGTCTTCGAAAAGGAAATCGTGATCCGCGCCGGCGGGTATCTCACGCCGTTCGTCAACAGCAGGGTGGTCCGCGAATACATCGGCGAGCAGCGCACCACGGTCTGCGAGGACATGGAGATCATCGTCCGGCTGCACCGCTTCCTCCGCGACAAGCTTCGCGACAAGCGGATCGCCTTCCTGCCGCACCCGGTGGCGTGGACCGAGGTGCCCGAAACACTGGCCTCGCTCCGGAAGCAGCGCGGCCGCTGGCATCGTGGCCTCCGGGAGTCGCTGCTCTATCATCGCGAGATGCTCTTCCGGAAGAAGTTCGGGCGGATCGGCTGGTTTGCGCTCCCGGCCTTCTGGTTCTTCGAGTACTGGGGCCCGATCATCGAACTCTCGGGTTACATCTTCATCGGGCTCTTCCTGATCGCCGAGCACCTGCTGGGCTTCCACGTCCTCAACCGGAGCTACGCGTGGGCATTCCTCCTCGCGTCGCTTGGCTATGGCATCCTGGTAAACATCTTCGCGGTGCTGGTGGGCGCGTGGAAGTTCCGGATTGGCCTCGCCGACCGGCTGCAGCGCGGCCTCCTGCCCTTCGAACGCCGGCGCGATGTGTTCATCCTGCTGGCGTACGCCGTGATGGAAAATCTCGGCTTCCGCCAGCTGACAGTCTACTGGCGGCTGCGGGGCCTCTGGGACGCGTGGCGCGGCAAGACCGGCTGGGAAAAATTCGACCGGGTAGGGTTCAGCCCGCGCGAGGCTCCGGACCATGGATGAGCTGCGCGTGCTGATCGTGGACGACGATCCCGCCATCGTCCGGCTGCTCGATGCCGTCCTGCAGAACGCCGGCGTCGGGAGCGTGGCCCACGTGACCAGCGCCGGGCGCGCGCTGGTGCAGGCGGAAGCCGCCGATGTGGTGTTGCTCGATCACCAGCTGCCCGATCTCGAGGGCGTGGACCTGCTGCGCTCCCTGCGCGAACGGCCCGCACCGCCCAGCGTGGTGATGATCACGGCCCACGGCAACGAGGCGCTCGCGGCAGAGTCACTGCGGCGTGGCGCCGACGATTACCTGGTAAAGGACGGCACCCTCCCCAACCTGCTGCCCAAAGTGCTGGAGCGGGTGCGGCGCGAGCGCGCACTGAAACAGGCGCTGCAACTGGCGGAGGCCGAGCTGGTGCAGGCCGAGCGGCGCGCCGCGATGGGTGAGATGACCGTCACGCTGCACCACGAGATCAATAATCCGCTCATGGCAGCGTCGGCCGAAGTGGACCTGCTGCTGTCCGCGCCGGAGGCGCTGTCGCCGGTACAGCGGGAAGGCCTCACCGAGGTGCGCGTAGCGCTGGGCCGGATCCGCGATATCGTCCGGCAGATCGGTTCCCTGAGCGACGCTCGGAGCGCTGCTTACGTGGGCAACGTCCGGATGATCGAGCTGAGCGGCACTGCCAGGCCGCCGGCGGTGCCGGCCGTGGCGCGCGGCGGCGCCCTGCTGTACCAGCCTGATGAAGCGCTGGCGCGGGTCGTGTCACTGCTGCTCCGCCAGGCGGGGTGGAGCGTGCGACGCTGTCACGCGGCCTCGGAGCTGTCCGGCATGGCTGCCACCGGCGAAAGCTCGCTCGTCATTTTCGCCTCGACCCACGAAGCGCCCAATGCCGGCCTCCCGCCGGCGAGCGAACGCACGTATCGCGTCATGGCGCTCGCCAGCGACGGGGTGCCCGAAGGCGAGACCGGTGCCGACCTGGTGGTGCCGGTGCCATTCGATCCGGCGGCGCTGGGGCGGGAATTGGCGGAGATGTGAGGGCAGGATGGGCCGGATGGGCGGGATGGGCAGGTTGCATCGGTCATCAGTCATCGGTCTTCAGTCAAATGCCGAAGCTCTTCGTGCATCGACCGCGTCGGTCAACACTGTTGCTCACCATGCTTCAGGCGCTGGTCGCGTCGTCACTCTACGCGCAGGCCGATTCGTACAGCCCTGCCGAGCAGACCTTCCTGTCATGCGTCGCGCGGATTCGCTCAGCGAAAGCAGATTCCCTCGCCGACACGACCTTCTCTCCCTTCCAGTGGCGCGCGGCGCAGCTCGTCCTCCAGCATCCGGGAATTGGGTGCGACCTGGCTTCGCAAGAGCTGATGACGCGGGTCGGCCGGCGCGTGACCACAACGGCGTCTTTCATCGCGCCGCGCCCAGCGACGGCCGGCGCCACTTCCCCGCCGGCGCGATGCGACGACTGTGAGGTGACGACTTCCCAGCTCGTCGATAGCCTGCACGGCATTCGCATCGAGCATCGCCACGGGGGCATCAACGGCATGGACCTGATCTTCACGACGCGAATCATGCCGTGTACTGACACCCTGAACATTCGAGTGCAGGTCGCCACCTCCATTCGGGACGCTCCGCTGGGCCTTCGCGTCGTCAACTCTGCCCGAACCATGCCCGGTGGACTCTGCGCCGTGAGCGGCCCGCTGGACACGCTCGATGCGGGAGGATGAGGCGCAGGGCGAGGGGCGT
>DAIMFY010000296.1:0-3232 GCA_036724295.1 Gemmatimonadales bacterium
AGCAGCACTCTCGCCTGGGCATCGGTGGCTGCCGGACGCAGCGCCGCGGCACCCGCCGTATCGCCCGACTCCAGGCGCCCCCGGCGCAGCCAGTCGACTGCCTCGCGCGGTTCGTCCATCGCAATGAAGAGCTGCGCGAAGTCCAGGTTGATGCGGGGCCACACCGCGGGATAGTCTCGCACCAGCGCCTGGAAGGTGCGCCGGGACTCGTCGTACCGGCGGGCGAAGTAGAGCTGCTCCGCCACCAGTCGCCCGAAATACAGACTGAGCGGGTCGAGACGCCGCGCCTCGCGTGCCAGTGCCACGGCGCTGTCCATCTGGCCGTAGAAGCGATACCAGATCGACAGCATGCCCGGCACGTCAGGGTCGAGCGGATCGAGGCCCCGCGCCCGCGCCAGTTGCTGGCCGGCGAGCGGCAGGTCGAGCCGACCGAACATTCCCTCCGAGGCAAGCGCCACCCATGCACCCGCGGCGGTGCTGTCGAGCGCGATCGCACGGCGCGCCAGCTCGTCCACCCGAGGCCAGGCCTCGTCGGCGTCGGTCAGGTTGTTGAGGGCGAGATAGATCCATGCATGCGCCAATCCATAAAGCCCAGGCACATAGAGCGGCTCGCGATCAACCAGCGCCGAGAGCGTGTCGCGCGACTCCGCGAATCGAAACCGGAAGCGCAGCGACAGCCCGCGCAGGTAGGAACTGTATGCACTGGTGTCCGCCCGATAGCGCGCCGGCAGCCTGAGGACGGCGCGCTGCCCTTCCGCCGCGGGATCGAAGACCGGAGCGCGGCTCTGGGCGAAATACACCCCGCCACAGACGGCCATCACTCCCGCGAGCCCCAGCGTGAGCACCTTGCGACCGAGACGGCGACGCAAGAGTGAGGTGGGCGGCACGGGTGACGGTGCCACTGACGCCGCTGGGGCTGCCACTGCAGTTGAAGTTCCGGATGCGCGACGCATCCGCTCCGCCGGCGGCGGTTGCCGAATCTCATTCGCCAGCGCCTGCAGCTCGGCTGACGGCCCTGTCTCCAGCTCGCGCGCAAGCCAGTCGGCCAGGTCCTGGTATACCTGCAGCGCACCGGTCCTGTCGCCGTCGAGCGCAAGCTGGCGCATCAGGCGCCTGGCGCCCGCTTCGTTCCCGGGATCGAGCCGCATCGCCTGACGCATGGCGCCAAGCGCTTCCTCGCCGTCGCCCAGCGCATCGGCATGCTTCCACGCCGCCGTGCGCATGGCCTGCCTCAGGAACGTCCGCTGCTCCTCCAGCCATTGCTCAAAATCGGGTGCTCCGGTGACGAAAAATCCGGGCGCCAGGTCACCCGCCCAGAGAGCCATCGCATCGCTCACCCGTCCAGCCGCCAGGTGGGCACGAACATCCAGCACGTCGCACTGCAAGGCGTCAAAGTCGAGGCCAACCCAGGCCTCACCTCGAGCGACGATTGCATTGTCACCCAGGGCATGACGGAGGGCGTGCAAGGCGTTACGGAGGGAATGGCGGGCGGATGCGTCGTCGGCCTCGGGCCAGAACAGCGCCAGCAGCCGGTCGCGCGAATGCAGACCGGCCGGCTCGGCCAATGCCAGGTAGAGCAGCAGGGCAACTCGCTTCGGCTGGGTCAGGCCGTTGCGGGCCTGGTCCAGATGGCCTGCCCGGATCTCCAGGGCGCCCAGCAACCTCAGCTCAGTCATGCGATCACGCGTGGGGACAGAAGGGTGACGTATTAGGGACGCCCAGAACATACCGTCCGCACACCCGTTGCACAGTACCACCCTTCTGGAGGCACCGTTCTCATGCGCACCACTCACGCCCGAGCCCTGGCGTTAGCCCTGGGCACCACCCTGCTGGCGGCCTGTGCCGCAGACTCCCCTTCGGCGCCCAACAGCGAACGCGCCGAGCTCGCCCTCACCCCCGCCCCGGGAAAGATCCGGGTCTGTCATCGCGTTGCCGGAAACAAGGCCATTCTCGAAATCGGTGCCAATGGCGTGGCCGACCACCTGGCGCACGGCGATTACATCGCCACGCTGCTGGTAAGCCACGATCCCGCCCAGCCCTCGAACGGAGCGCACTTCGCGTCCATCACCAGCGCACTGTCGGCCGCGCGCGCCAGTCGCGCAGCAGCCGGGGAAGCGTTGGCCGCCGCCTGCCGCATCACGATCATCGTCTCATCCGGCACCTATCAGGGTACCGTGGGCTTGGCCACGGGCGACCTTGAACACTTCCCGATGATCGTGGACGTACCCGACATCACCCTGCACGGCGCATTCGCCATGACGCTCGATGCCGATGGCCGCGCGACTGGCGAGGGGACTTCTGCAGCAGCGAGCGTACTCGTGCCCGATGCGCCACTGCCGTTCACGGCCGGCGTGTCTACCCCAATACTGATCGCCACCTCGCATCCCGGCGGATCGGCCGGCAACGGACTGGTAGTCGAGGGATTTGTCTTTCAATCTGGGCATGGCGAGCAGGACGGCCTTGGCGGGCAGGCGATTCTCGGCGTGCGTGCGACAGGGCTCGCGATCCGCGGGAACCGCTTCGAGGGAGGCTTCACCGAAAAGGCGGATCTCCGCGCAATCAGCGCCGACGTCACGAACAATTACTTCGTGGGCCCCGCTGCCACCTGTGACTTGTGCCTGGCTGGTCCTGGCTCATTCACGGCCGGCGGGAATCGCATATTGGCAGGCGGCATTCCAGGCATCGTCGTCTCGCCCATCGTGCAGCTTCCGATACCCGGAGGCATCGATCCCTATGCACTGCCTGCCAGCGCGGAGACCTGGGCCACGATCCGCAACAATGACGTACGCGATCACCAGCGCGTGCCGGTGGGTGTCGGCATCCGGATGGATGCGATCGGTGTTGGCGCACCCAACGTACACGGAACGATTCACGCCGTAGTGCAGGACAACAGTGTGGTAGGCAACCGGTTTGGCATCATCGTGCACGCTGCCTTCCCGGTGGCCGGCGCCGATCTCCGCGGCGACGTGGACATGACGCTGGGGGGAAATGTGTTCCAGGGGAGCTGCGAGACTGACCTGCTCGTCTCCTTTGCCCGGCACTCGACCGGCATGGGCATTGACGCCAATCCCAGGCCCTACCAGCTGAACTCAACCTACCAGCTGACGCTCAACGGGAACCTGGATTGGGCTGACGTGTGGGTCGCGCACCCGGAGGGGTTCGGGAATACGCTGATCGTGGATGGGGAGACGATGCCTAACATGATTCGGCAATTCTACGATGCGACGGGGTG
>DAIMFY010000297.1:0-3230 GCA_036724295.1 Gemmatimonadales bacterium
TCAAGGAAGAGACCATGCCCGCGCGAGCCAACCGCGGACTCTTCCTCCTGGCGCCAGCGCTCTCGTTCATTCCGGCGCTTATGCTGAGCGCGGTGATTCCCTTTGCCGCGCCGCTCAACGTCGACTTCGACTTCACCCTCGGGGCGCTGGGCCGGTTTGTCCATCATGGCGCCATGCCCATGGTCGTCGCCGACCTGCCGATCGGCTTCCTGTTCGTGCTGTCGATCAGCTCGATGGGCATCTACGGCATCGCGCTCGCGGGTTGGGCCTCGAACAGCAAGTACAGCCTGCTGGGCGGGCTGCGGGCCAGCGCCCAGATGGTCAGCTATGAAGTGGCGATGGGCATGAGCCTGATCCCGGTGCTCCTGCTGAGCGGCAACGTCTCGTTCTCGGAAATTATCGCGGGCCAGCATACGCTCTGGTACGTGATGCCGCTGTTCCTCTCGTTCTTCCTGTTCCTCGTGGCCGGGTTCGCCGAGACCAACCGGCTGCCGTTCGACTTGCCGGAGGCGGAGTCAGAGCTGATCGCCGGTTACCACACCGAATACAGCGCCATGAAGTTCTCGATGTTCTTCATCGCCGAGTATGCCAACGTGGTGACGGTAAGCGCGATGGTCGCCACGCTGTTCTTTGGTGGGTGGGACATTCCCTTCACCCACTGGGACGAATCGGGCACCTGGCTCGCAGTGCTGGTGAGTGGCGTCTTCTTCTTCCTCAAGACGTTCTTCTGGATCTTCTTCATCATGTGGATCCGCTGGACCCTCCCACGGTTCCGCTATGACCAGCTCATGGCGCTTGGGTGGAAGGTGATGCTCCCGCTCGCGCTCGGGTACATCATGGTGACGGCGACGGCCCTCTGGGTGCTCGACGCGGTGGCAGGGGTGTCCAGCGAACTGGTGCGCATGGGCGCGCTGACGGCGCTGAACCTGGTCATCGCGGTGTGGGTGTTCCGGTTGCTGGATCGCGGCGCGCTCATTTCCGGCTCTGAATCCCGCCGCTTCCGCATCCAGGCGGCCAAGGCGGCGGCCAACGCAACTCTCGTCGGACGCGGCAACGCGTCGGTGGCTGGCTGATGGCAATAGGCGTCAAGGTCATGAAGCGCCCGGAGACCGAGGTCAGTTACATCCGGGCCACGCTCAAGGGGCTGCGGCTCACCTTCAAGCACATGTTCGAAACCAAGGTGACGATGCAGTATCCCGAGGAGAAGGCGACCCGGGATGATCGCGGTACCTGGGCGCTGTCGCCGAGATGGCGCGGCACGCACCGGATGCTGACCGACGAACAGGGCCGCTCCAAGTGCGTGGCCTGCGGCCTGTGCCCCCAGATCTGCCCGTCCAATTGCATCAAGCTGGTGCCGGGCGAGGATGAGCAGGGGAACCGCTACCCGCTCATCTACGAAATCGACGAGTTCCGCTGCATCTTCTGCGGCTACTGCCAGGAAGTCTGCCCCGAGGAAGCGATCCACGTGGGCCAGCACTACGAAAACTCGGAATACAGCCGCTCCCGCCACGTCTACGACCTCGAGCGGCTGCATGCGCAGACCCACGCGGTCTCGACGCTCTGGGATCCCTCCGACCCGGCGGGGGAGTGATGACGACCTTCATCTTCTACCTGTTCGCCGTGGCGGCGGTGCTAGGAGCAGCCCTCTGTGTGGTACAGCGGAGCGCGGTGGTCTCGGCCATGTGGCTCATGTCGACCATGTTTTCGCTTGCGGCACTTTTCATCCTGCTGCATGCGGAGCTGCTCGGTATCCTGCAGATCCTGGTGTACGTCGGTGCGGTGCTGGTGCTCTTCCTCTTCGTCGTGATGCTGCTCAACCTCGACACCGTGCGAAGTGATGTCCGCGGCCCGGGTGGCGTGGGTGCGTCCATCGCGATCGGCGGCCTGATGCTGGTGGAGCTGATTGCGCTCTGGCGCTACACGCCCGAGCGGATCGTCACCGAGCTGGCCCGGCTGCCTGCCGGCATGACCGTGACCCTGCCGGCGAAGTCGGCGGTCGAGGTGGCGGTGAGCCAGCGCGGCGTCGTGGGTGCGCTCGCCGAGCCCATGTTCCGGACCTACCTGGTCCCGTTCGAGATCACGTCGCTCCTGCTGCTCACGGCGCTGGTCGGGGCCGTGGTGCTGGCCAAGCGGAGAATCTGATGCCCCAGCCCTCGTTCGTCGGGCCGTCGCTGGCGCTCAGCGCCATCCTCTTCAGCATCGGCGTGGCCGGCGTCCTGCTCCGCCGGAATGCGATCATCGTGTTCATGTGCATCGAGATCATGCTGAACGCCGTGAACCTTGCCTTTATCGCCCTGGCCCAGCTGCACGGGATAGGCGGGCAGATCATGGTGTTCTTCGTGATGACCGTGGCCGCCGCCGAGGCCGCGGTCGGACTCGCCATCATTCTTGCCATCTTTCGCCATCGGCAATCGGTGGACCTCCAGAACACCAACCTGCTCAAGGGCTGATGACGCTTTCCCTTCTGGCCCAGGCCGGCGAATCGGCGAGCCCTGGCGGCGCGATCAGCTGGCTCTGGCTGACGATCGCGCTGCCGCTGGCGGGCTTCCTGATCAACGGGTGGCTGTCGGTGCGCCGCTCCCAGGCCAAGGCGGTCGTGTCGGTCGTGGGCACGGCGGTGCTGTTCGGCGCCTTTATCGTGGCCCTCGCGGCGTTCTTCCAGCTTCGCGGGCTCAACGCCGAGGCGCCGATTGTCCAGCACCTCTGGAGCTGGTTGCCGGTCGGCAATTTCCAGATCGATCTTGCCCTGCAGTACGACCAGCTCTCGGCGGTCATGCTGCTGGTGATCACCGGCGTCGGGAGCCTGATCCACCTCTTCAGCGTCGGCTACATGCGGAGCGATGACGGCTACGCGCGCTACTTCGCGTACCTCAATTTCTTCGTCGTCTGCATGCTGGTGCTGGTGCTGGGCTCCAGCTACCCGGTGCTCTTCATCGGCTGGGAGGGCGTGGGGCTCGCCTCCTACCTGCTCATCGGCTTCTGGTTCAGCGACCGGGCCAACGCCGACGCGGGCCTCAAGGCCTTCCTGGTCAACCGCATCGGCGACTTCGGCTTCCTGGTCGCGATGTTCATGCTCTGGCACCTGGCGGGCTCGCTCAATTTCACCGAGGTGACGGCGTGGGCCGCGGTGCACCCGGAGCTGGCCGGTTCCGGCGCCATCACGGCCATCGCGCTTTTCATGTTCCTGGGCTGCGCCGGCAAGTCGGCGCAGATCCCGCTCTACACCTGGC
>DAIMFY010000298.1:0-3225 GCA_036724295.1 Gemmatimonadales bacterium
ACCTGCTCGTGCTGCCATTTGGCTCCAATGAACGTGGACCATCCGAACTTGCTTCGGCGCTGCTGCTGATCGAAATCCTGAGCCCGTCCAGCAGACGCGCCGATCGCTTCACCAAGCGGCGGCTGTATCAGGAGGCCGGTGTGCCGCTCTACTGGGTGGTGGACGGCGAACGCCGGGTGGTGGAGGAATGGTCGCCCGGAGGCGAGTTCCCCCGGGCGGTCACGGAGATGCTCCGTTGGCGCCCAGCTGGCGCCGAGGCACCGTTCAGCTACGCGTTGGACGAATTGTTCCGGCCGGCGGGGTGACAAGGCGGGCAGGACGGGCAAGACGGGCAGGACGGGCAGGACGGGCAGGACGGGCAGGACGGGCAGGAAAAAGTACCTGGGGGCGGGATTCTGGTTAGGCCAATGTCGGTCGCGGCGCGAACTTGGCGCATGAAGAAATACGAACGCCTGGTCGCATGGCAGCAGGCCCGAGAGCTTGTCCGGGCCGTCTACGACGCATCGGGAAAGTGGCCTGACAACGAACGTTTTGGCCTAACGTCGCAGGTGCGCCGGGCGGCAGTCTCTGTCGCGGCGAACATCGCGGAGGGATCAGCCAAACAGGGTCCCAGGGAGTTTCGCCGGTTCCTTGACATTTCTCTCGGTTCCCTGGCCGAGATAAGTTGCCTGCTCACCTTGGCGCATGACCTCACGCTCCTTTCCGATGAAGCCTGGAAGTCGGTCGAGGCGAGGCGCGACAGCGCCGCAGCTGTCACCTGGTTGCTCTACAAGTCCATGCTCCCCTGATCTCAACCTGCCCGTCCCGCCCGTCCTGCCCGTCCTGCTCGCCCTGCCCGCCCTGCCCGTCCCGCCCGTCCTGCCCGTCCTGCCCGTCCTGCCTACTCCAGCTGATACCTTCTCAACTTGTAGAACAGCGTCCTCAGGCTCACGCCCAGGAGCCGGGCGGCATCGCGGCGGTTGCCGCCGGCAGCGTCGAGCGCTCGGCGGATCCCGGTCCGCTCCAGCTGCTCCACTTGGGGCTTCAGCTGGTAGGTTCCGTTGAGCTGCGCAGCTCCGTTGCCATTTCCATTGCCATTCCCGTTGCCGTGCGCGTGGCCATTTCCGTTGTGCGACCCGTTGCCGTTGCCCTCACCCTGCAGCTGGAAGGCATCGAGGTCCAGGCGGCCGCCGGCGCTCAGCACTGCTGCGCGCTCCACGGCGTTGCGCAGCTCGCGCACGTTGCCGGGCCAGGGGTGCTCGGTCAGTGCAACCAGCGCTCCAGGCGTGATGCTGATGGTATGCCCCATCCGCTCCGCCGCCTGCCGCACATAGTGGGTGACCAGCGCCGCGATATCTTCCGGCCGCTCGCGCAACGCCGGAATCCTGAGCTGCACCACGTTGAGCCGGTAGTAGAGATCTTCCCGGAATTCCCCGCGCGCCACCATGGTATCGAGCGGCTGGGCTGTCGCGGCGATCAGCCGGACATCCACGGGACGGGAGTCCCGCGACCCGAGCCGGCGGATCTCCCCGTCTTCAAGCACGCGCAATAGCTTGGCCTGCACGCCCTGCGGCATGTCGCCGATTTCATCGAGCAGCAGGGTGCCACCGTGCGAAGCCTCGAAGAGCCCGACGCGGTCCTGCGTGGCACCCGTAAAGGCACCCTTCATGTGGCCGAACAGCTCACTCTCGAGTAGTGACTCGGGTATCGCGGCGCAGTTGATCGCCGTGAACACTTCATCGCGCCGAGGGCTCATCCGATGGATGGCGCGGGCCAGGACTTCCTTGCCGGTGCCGCTCTCGCCCGTGATCAGGACCGTGGTGCTGTGCGCCGCCACCCTCGAGGCCAGCTCTAGCACGTTTCGCATGGCCTTGCTCTCGGCCACCACTTCCGAGCGCACCGGTTCGGCGCCGATAGTGGCCCGGAGAGTTTCCACCTCGCGAAGGAGGCCTTCGCGTTCGGCTGCCTTCCGCACTGTCAGCAGGACTTCGTCGGGACGGAACGGCTTGGTGAGGTAGTCATACGCGCCCTCGCGCATGGCCTCGATCGCCGCGTCCTCGCCGCCGAACGCGCTCATCATGATGAGGATGGCGCTTCCGCCGTCCGCGCGATATCGTCGCAGGAAGGTGAGGCCGTCCATGGCCGGCATCCGGACATCGCAGAGAATGAGGTCGAAGCGCTCGGTGAGCGCGCGTGCCAGGGCAGGCGCCGGGTCTGCGGCCGTCTCGACTTCGTAACTGGCGCCTGCCAGCAGCATGGCGAGCGATTGCCGGAGGCTCGTATCGTCATCAACGATCAGGATGCGCATCGTTCCCATTCCATGTCTCGACTGGGGAGAAACACCTTGAAGGCCGCGCCACCTTCACGGGCGCGGTCCACCCACACCATGCCGCCGGCGTCATGCACCGTGCGTGCGACGATCGCCAGCCCAAGCCCGGTACCCTTCCCCGGATCGCGTGTGGTATAGAACGGGTCGAAGACCCGCTCGCGGTCCTCGTCGGCAACTCCGGGCCCATCATCCGCCACCACCAGCAGCGCGCCTGAGGCGCCGGCACCGTAATCGTTCCGCATTGGCCGCGGTTCGATGGGGCGAATGGGATGCACGCCATCACCATCTTCCTGCCGCGCCATCATTCGACGGTTCGGCTCCATCACATGCGGAGCGACAGACACCACCAGCCGCCGAGCGGCCGCGTCCCTGGCATTCAGCATCAGGTTGATGACCACCTGCTCCAGCGCGTGCGCGTCGCCCAGCACGGCCGGCACATCCGGCGCGAGGTCCAGCTCCACGTGGGTCTCCCGCAATGCGCCCTGCGCTTCGAGAAACCCCGACGCCCGGCGCACCACGCTCGACAGGTCGCTCTGTTCCGTGGCCTTGCCCGGCCGGGCATATTCGAGCATCGAAGCCACGATCCGATCGATCCGGTCCACCGCGTCACGCATCTGCTCCAGCACGGCGGGGTCGGTGTCCCGCTGGCGGAGGACCTCGATCCAGTTGGCGATCGCGCCGAGGGGATTCCGCACCTCGTGCGCCACGCCGGCCGCGAGCCGGCCGATGCCGGCCAGCTTCTCGCTACGCACCACCTGGCCCTGCGCGCTGAGCAATCCTTCGGCCATGGCCCGGAAGCGCTCGGCGAGGGAGCTGAACTCGGCGCTCTCATACGTGTACGGGCGGCCTGCGGCCGCCCCCCCGGCGGCTCTTCCCGACCCCGCGTCCCGCGTCCCGCGTCCCGCGTCCGCCAAGGC
>DAIMFY010000299.1:0-3197 GCA_036724295.1 Gemmatimonadales bacterium
GTGTTGTTCGGGGTCACGGTGCTGGTGAATGCCGGCGCCCGGCTGCTCATCTGGCGCGTGGCGCGCGGCTCAAGCGCCGGCAGCAGGGCGCTCTGATGAATCGCCGAAGCTTGCGACGTGCGCGCAGCAACATGATGGTGGCGCTGACCGGCCTCGCCGTGTTGCTGGCCCTCCTGCCATTGCTCCTCATCCTGCTCAATCTGGTGATCAAGGGCGCTTCGAGCCTGAGCTGGGACTTCCTCACGGCACTTCCTGCGCCTGCGGGTGAGGCCGGCGGCGGCGTGGCCAATGCCATCGTCGGTACACTGTTGATCGTCGGAGTGGCGTCGCTCATCGGGCTTCCGATTGGAGTCCTGGCCGGCATCCACTGCGCCGAATATCCGTCCAGCCGGCTCTCGTGGATCGCCCGTTTTGTGGCGGACGTGTTGAATGGAACGCCCTCCATTGTCGTCGGCGTCTTCGCGTGGGCCTGGATCGTGGCCACACAGAAGCATTTCTCGGCGCTCGCCGGCAGTGCGGCGCTCGCGTTGCTCATGATTCCCATGGTCCTCCGGACCACGGAAGAGATGATCAGGCTGGTCCCCAACTCGTTGCGGGAAGCGGCACTGGCACTGGGCTATCCGCGCTGGCGCACATCACTCATGATCGTGGTGCGAACCACCTTGCCGGGAATCGTCACTGGCAGCCTCCTGGCCGTGGCGCGTATCGCGGGTGATACCGCGCCGCTCCTGTTCACCGCGCTGGGAAGCCAGTACCTGGTCACCAACATCAACGAGCCGATGGCGGCGCTCCCGCTCACGGTCTTCACCTACGCCACCGGTCCGTTCCAGCAGTGGCATGACTACGCGTGGGCCTCGGCGCTGGTGCTCATCCTGCTGGTGTTGGCGCTGAGCCTCGCTGCCCACCTCGCGATGGGGCGCATGCGCCGTGGCTGACGCAGCCGTGCGGATCGAGACTGACCGGCTTACCGCCATGTACGGCAAGTTCACCGCGGTCAAGAGCGTGTCGCTGGCGTTTGCCGGCAACCAGGTACACGCGCTCATCGGCCCTTCCGGGTGCGGCAAGTCCACCTACCTGCGCACCCTCAACCGGATGCACGAGCTGAGCGAGGGCGGCTGGATCACGGGCCGGGTGCTGCTTGACGGCAATGACATCTACCACCCGCGCGTCAACCCGATGCAGCTCCGTCGCAGGGTGGGCATGGTCTTCCAGAAGCCGACGCCCTTTCCGGCGATGTCGATCTACGAGAACGTGGCGGCAGGGCTACGGGTGGACGGCAGCGCCGGCCGCTTGCGCGGCAAGGCGCTCGACGCGGCGGTGGAGCGGGCCCTCCGCCAGGCGGCGCTCTGGGACGAGGTCAGGGACCGACTGCGGGGTAGTCCAATGGCGCTGAGCGGCGGCCAGCAGCAGCGGCTCTGCCTGGCGCGCACCATCGCCCCGGAGCCAGAGGTCATCCTGCTCGACGAGCCGACGGCATCGCTCGATCCAGGCGGGACGCAGCGCATCGAGGAACTGCTTTTCGAGCTCAAGCGGGATTTCACGATCATCATCGTGACCCACAACCTGCAGCAGGCCGCCCGGGTAAGCGACACGACCAGCTTCTTCTACCTCGGCACCATGATCGAGTCCGGAGCCACCAGGCAGCTCTTTACGGCGCCCGTCCAGGCACAGACCGACGCCTATATCACCGGGCGGTTCGGATGAACGGTGCCCCGAGCAGTGCACGCATGCCAGGCGCGGTCAGCCTGACCCCGCGCACCACCGAGCCTACCCCGGCCGTGCTTTCCGCTGCGATCGAGGCGCGTGGTTTCAGCTTCAGCTATGGCACTCGGCAAGTCCTGTCGGACCTGCACTTCCCGATGGCGCGGCATGCGGTGACTGCGATCATAGGCCCGTCCGGCAGCGGCAAGAGCACGTTCCTGCGGTCGATCAACCGGCTCAGCGAGCTCACGCCGGGTGCGCACCATGCCGGTGACGTGCTTGTGGACGGCACTTCGGTCTTCGGGCCGGGCGTTGACCTCGTCGCCCTGCGGCAGCGGATTGGCATGGTCTTTCAGCGTCCCAATCCATTTCCGCGCAGCATCTACGACAACGTGGCTTACGGACCTTCACTCAACGCCCTGGTTCCTCGGCGGCACATTCCCGAGCTGGTGGAAGAGTGCCTGCGCAAGGCGGCTCTGTGGGACGAAGTGAAGGATCGGCTGGATGAGCCCGGCACCAGCCTCTCCGGCGGGCAACAGCAGCGGCTCTGCCTCGCTCGCGCGCTTGCCAACCGGCCCGAGATTCTGCTGATGGATGAGCCGGCTTCGGCGCTGGACCCCGCGTCGACGCGGAAGCTGGAGGAGCTCATTTTCGACCTCAAGGCGGAGTTCACGATCGTGATCGTGACCCACAACATGCAGCAGGCGGCGCGCGTCTCGGACATGACCGCCTTCCTCGATGGCGGCCGGCTGGTCGAGTTCGGCGGCACCAATCAGGTCTTCACCGCCCCCGCGAGCGAGCGGACCGAGGCCTACATCACTGGGAGGTTCGGATGACCGGGGACGCGCATCGCCATTTTCACGACGAGCTCGATGACCTCAAGGTCCGGTTGCTCGCCATGTCCGGCGAAGCCGAGGCCGCCCTGGCACGTGCCGTCGAGTCACTGCTGGAGCGGAATGCATCAAAGGCCGCCGAGGTCATCGCCGGCGACGAGCGCCTGGACGCCATGGAGGTGGAGATCGAGGACCAGTGCATCCGGCTGCTGGCACTCCAGCAGCCGATGGCGCGCGACCTCCGCATGCTGACGTCGGCGCTTCGGATTGCCAGCGACCTCGAGCGCGTCGGCGATCACGCCGTCAACATTGCGCAGAGTACCGAACGACTGCTGGAAGCGAGCCCGATCGCGCCCGAGCCCGAGCTGGTCGAGATGGCCAGGATGGCGCGCGGGATGCTGGCCGATGCGCTGGAGTCGTTTGTACGGGGAGATGCGAGTGGCGGGCGCGACGTCTGTGCCCGCGATGACAAGGTGGATGCCCTGCACCGGTCAGTGTTCCGGATCCTGCTCACCCATATGATGGAAGACCCACGCAATATCAGCGCGGGTATGGAGCTGGTCCTCGTCAGCCGCAACCTGGAGCGCGTGGCCGACCTGGCCACGAACATCGGCGAGGATGTGGTGTTTCTGGTGGAGGGGAAATCGATTAAACACGGGAAGC
>DAIMFY010000300.1:0-3184 GCA_036724295.1 Gemmatimonadales bacterium
AGCACCTCCGGGTGCACGAGGGCGACAAGGTGCGCGCGGGCGACCGCCTCACCGAGGGACCCGTGAACCCGCACGACATCCTGCTCATCAAGGGGCCACGGGCAGTGCAGGAATACCTCCTGAACGAAGTACAGGAGGTGTACCGGCTGCAGGGCGTGCGCATCAGCGACAAGCATATCGGCACCATCGTGCGCCAGATGCTGCAGAAGGTGCGCGTCACCGATCCGGGCGACACCGACTTCCTGGAAGGGGAGACGGTGGACAAGATGACGTTCAAGGATGAGAACGAGCGGGTGGAGCGCCGGAAGGAAGGCAATACGCCCGCCGAGTTCGAGCCGGTGCTGCTGGGCATCACCAAGGCCTCGCTGACCACGCAGTCGTTCATCTCGGCGGCGTCGTTCCAGGAGACCACCCGGGTGCTTACCGATGCGGCCATCCGCGGGGCCAAGGACGATCTCCTGGGCCTCAAGGAGAACATCATCATCGGCCATCTCATCCCGGCCGGCAGCGGCATCTACCGGTATGCAGAAATTGATATCGAGCCGCCGGAAGGGTACGAAATGCCGGAGGTAATTCCCGAGGCGGAGGCCCCACCGGCCGTGGAGCTTGGGATTCCGGTGGGAGCAGGGCTGGAGGAGGAGTAATCCTGTAGGGGCGGTGTGCCGCTGCCCCGGCCTGCACCAACCAATCAGCGCGGCGCTTCGGAGTTTCCGGAGCGCCGCGTTGTTTTATTGAGGTATCGGGTGTCGGTTCAGGAGCCGGCAACCGCAGCGAAGAAGACCTGGAGATCCAGTTCGAGTGGTGCGTGATCGGCATCGGGGTGCCACGTGATCTTGTCGGCCAGCATCTCGGGCCGGTCGTCGTCGGGCGTCCAGTGCTCGATCAGCCGGCTGGCCACGTCCACGATCCAGTATTCCGGCACGCGCTCCTGCTGGTACAGCGCCCGCTTGACGACGCGATCGACCCGCGCCGTACCGGGCGAGAGGACTTCCACTGCCAGCAGCAGCCGTCCCGCCTCGTGCCAGTCACGCGGCGCCCGTCCGTCGACGAGCGGGACGACAAAGAGATCCGGTCCCACCATTCGGTGGTCACTGAATTCCACGTCCGCCGGCGATTGAATCACTTCGCCTGTTCCGCTGCCGGATAGATATTCGTGCAATGCGATCAGCAGGTGCCTGACCGCGGCCTGATGCTCCCACGTCGGCGCGGGAGTCACGTAGAGCTCCCCGTCGATGACTTCGCGGCGCTTGCCGTCGTCCGGCAGGGCGCGCACGCGCGCAATGGTCCAATGGGTGGATGAGGCAGCCATGCCCATAGTATTACCTCCTCGGCGACACCGCAGCAACTTGGCATGGCGCAACATCGCGTGGTGCCGTAGGATTTCCGTCGCCGAAAGAACGCGGGACACACCGGAATGTCGCCGCGTCTGTACGGCGCGCGGCCGGGGGATCGTGGTCGGGCCACAAGATTGCTTCGTCGGGCCCGTTGGGCCCTCCTCGCAATGACATCGATTGGCGACCTTCGCAGCCCACGCCCCACGCCCCACGCCCCACGCCCCACGCCCCACGCCCCACCTACTTCACCTCGAACTCCTTGTCCATCCCGTGCATGAAATGCGGCTTGCCATCCTTCGCGTCCGGGATGAAGCAGACGAAGCCATAGCGCCCTGGCGGGAAATTCCCGTCGATCACCACCGTGTGCCCAGGGAGGAGCGCAGTGGCGCCGCCCATGGGGTGCCCGGGCATCGGCTTGCCCTGCGGGTCGTAGGCCCACTTCTCGAACTGGGCATTGCCCTGGCCTTCGTCGTAGCGGCTGATCACCAGCTCATGCGGCTGTGACGACGTGTTGGTGATGGCGATGCGGTGATGGCCACTGGTCAGCGGCTTCGACATGGTGAAGTCGTAATCGGTGAGCGTGATCGTCAGGTCCGCTGCCGGCAGCGGGGCGGGCTTTCCCTTTGACGGAGTCACCACCAGCCACTTGACCATGCCGTGCGCGAAGTGCGGTGCCTTGTCGGGGGCCGGGATCATGCAGAGCGCCACGTAGTTTCCAGGTGCCAGCTCGAGTGTCGCGTTGGACGTCCCGCCGGGTGCCGGAGCGTTGGGACCGCCGACCGGCAGCAGCCACCGGGGCGGTGCAGCTTCGGGCCCCGCCTTGAGTGCGGTGAAAACGTCCGCCAGCGTCTTGCCGCTGTCCACCTTCATCAGCGTCATGTGATGCTCTTCCTTGCCCTCATCGCGCAGGATGAACGTGGTGAGTCCCGCTGGGATGGTGTCGGGCATGGCAAAGGCGTACTCGTGGGTCACCACGGTGACGACATTGGCGCCGGCAGGCGGAACGAATGCGGCATGACCGGCGTGCGCTGGAGCCTGGCCCGCGGCAATCGGGGCAGTAACCATGAGTAGTGCGGCGCTCGCACCAAGGCGGGTAAGCGGGAACCGCGCCAAGCGGCGTGCTGAGCGAGTGAGCATGGGGACAAACTCCTCAAAATGGATATGTCGCATTCTATGGCGCGGACTGAAACAGGCAAGGGTGAGGGGTGTCACTGGAAGACGCAGCCGTAAGCCGTAAGTCATATGTCGTACGACGTACGACTTACGACTTACGACTGCTCCGAAGGAGCTCCCAATGGCCCGCAATACCTCGCGCGACTACGCGCTCATGACCGATGAAGAACGGCGCCGCTTCGCCGCCGAGCAGCAGACGGAGGAGCCCGCGCCGATGGACTTTGATGACCCCCGGAAGATGGAGAACCAGGGGCACAGCCAGATCGATCAGGAGGAAGAGAAGGAGGACGAGGAACACCGGGACGGTCCGGCCGCCCAGCTGGATGAAGAGGCCCACGACGAAGCCGTGGAAGAGGAAGACTGCGGCGACTGCGAGGAGCCACCGCCGGCAGCCTGAGGGGTCGACGGTCCACGGTCCACGGGTGTGTCATCCTGAGCAACGCGAAGGATCCACTTTCCCGACTTCGGGACCAGGCGGACAAGATTCCTCGCTGCGCTCGGAATGACATCTTCGGTCGACCCTCGACCCGTAGCTTGTCCTGAGCGCAGCGAAGGAACCGTCGACCGTCGACCGTTGACCGTCGACCTGAACAAATCTCCCCCGCACCGCGTATATTGAAATCCATGCCCCTCGCCATCCGGCTTCGAGCACTCTTTCTCGCCCTGCTGTTCGTGGG
>DAIMFY010000301.1:0-3183 GCA_036724295.1 Gemmatimonadales bacterium
CTGAAGAACAGTGTCTGGCGCCGCTCCGCCGATGGCAGGTGCCGCAGGATCTTCTTGATCTCGGGCAGGAAGCCCATGTCGAGCATGCGGTCGGCCTCGTCCAGCACCAGGACTTCGAGTCCGCTGAGCCGCGCATATGGGTGACGGAAATGGTCGAGAAGGCGGCCCGGTGTGGCGATGAGCACGTCAGCGCCGCTGCGGAAGGCATGCTCCTGCGGACCCATGCCCACGCCGCCGAAGATGGCGGCTCCGGTGATGGGCGTGTGCACGGCGAGGGCATTCAGGTCCTCAAGGATCTGGGCCGCGAGCTCGCGCGTGGGCGTGATGATCAGGGCGCGGGTGGTACCCCGCGGTTGCCGCAGCAGGCGCTGCAGGATCGGCAGAAGAAAGGCTGCCGTCTTCCCGCTGCCAGTCATGGCGCAGGCGAGCACGTCGCGCCCGGCCAGCGCCGGCGGAATCGCGTCGACCTGGATCGGGGTGGGTCGTATGAATCCGAGTTCCCGGATGCCCTTGAGCAGGTCGGGATGCAAGCCCAGCGACGTGAACGGCACGGAGTGTTCCCTGGCGGGAGAGAGACAATTTCGAAGGGTGAAGCATAGTGATGGCAGGGGGGTGCGGCAATGCGCAGGAAATCATGGGTCGCTGGTCATACGACACACCTAGTCCAGCCACAGAAGCTGGGTCGCCGTCACCGCCACAGGCATGCCGCCGATTCGCGCCGGCGCAAAGCGGCACTTGGAGATGGTCCGAATGATGTGCTCCCGCACGACGCCGCTGTTGGCGCGCAGCACCTCGATGCTTCCCTTGTCCACGCGTCCGTCGGCCTTGACTTCGTACCGCACGAGCGCGGCACCGCTCCGCATGTTCTGGGTCATGGACGACGTGAACATCAAGTCCTGAACCGAGCTTCCGACGGGAAATCTCGGCGTCATGGCCGTTACCTGGCACCCTTGCTGACGCGGGCGCTCGTCCACGAGGAACAGGGTAGCCGGGAACGGCCCCGCACCGGGCGCAGAATCGATCGGCACTGGTTCGGGTGCGCGCTGGTCGAGCGTGATGCGGGGGTCAGAGAACCATGCCTCCAGCGAGTCGAACCTGATCTGCACCTCAACGGTGAGCGGAAAGGTCTGCACTTGCCGGGTGTCGAATCGGCACGCGCTCAATTGGCGTTCTGCGGCACTCTGGAGTCCGGCAAGCGAGGCGCCATTGGCCATTACTGCCGCGACCGATCCCGAGGCCGTCTTGCCATCCTTGGCAACTTGGAAGCGCACGGTGCCCGAGGCCTCCATAACGCCAATCGCGATCTTTGGCTCGTGACAGCCGCGCGCCTTGATCACCTGCGCTGTCGCCGGCCTGGCACAAGCGCTCGCCAGACCGAACAGCACGAAGGCCCATCCTGATGCATGGCTCATACCGTCTCCGTCGGACTTCGAGCTGCTTTCCGCATGGTCACCCTTCAGTGTGGACATCCATTCCACTCTTGAACCGCACCGCACACCCGCTCAATGAAAATGAAGCGGGCTGGAATCGCAGTGCTTCGATCATGGCGAGAAATCGCCCGTCGCGGCTCGGCTTCCCATTCCTGGTCGCCGCGATTGACTCCCGGTCAGGCGCGCCGCTCGTGTCGGCCAGAAAGTCGGCGTGCCACTCACCGGGTGCCAGGGAGGCATGGGGAAACCGGACGAGGATTGGCGCCTGCACCCCGCGCAGCGTATCCGCGGCAACGTAGATGATGGTTGTATCGGCGCAGGGTCGGGGTATCTGAATCGGCACTTCGCGCGGTACGAGCGCCTGGCCGTCCGACGCCGCGTTCGGAAGGCGGCGTATGTCGACCGGTGATGCCTGGGCCTGGGCCCCACGCGCGAGAAGTACGCAGCACGACATGATCATGCTCAGGTGAAGCAGGCAGAATTGTCGCACCCTCGCGCTCCCCCTATCGTGTAAGCCCGCCCTCGCAGACCACCGTTTGCGCCGCGCTGGCCCGTCGCGCTCCCACATCAGTGGTGCTCGAGCCCCGGACCACGACGGTGTCCTGCTTACCTGACCCGGCGCCCGTCGGTTCGCAGCGAGTGCGTGCGACCTCCGTCTTCGCATACTGGTGGAGCGAAGCGCATCCCGCGGCTCCAGCCAACAGGATCAGTGCCATGCCGTGCGATTTCATGCCTGCCTCCATCATTCTCTCGACCCTCGACTCACAGCTCACAGCTCACAGCTCCCAGCGCCTCCACCACCTCCTCCGCACTGCCATATCGTGGAACCGGATCCCGCTGCAGCAGCCGAGCCACGATCGCCGCCAGGCCCTGCGGTATCGCCGGAGCCAGGGTCGTCAGGTCCGGTATCGGCTGGTTCGCCAGCGCGGCGGCTACCTGCGCCACGTTGTCACCGTCGAACGGCCGCCTGCCCGATAGCATTTCGAAGAGCACCACACCAAGCGACCAGAGATCAGACCGCGCATCCGCCGGCAAGCCGAGCGCTTGTTCCGGCGACATGTAGTGAATCGTCCCGGGCCGCTCACCGGTGCGGGTGAGCCGCATGCCCGACAGCTTGGCGATTCCAAAGTCGAGGATGCGAACCTGGCCGTCGGAGCCCAGCATTAGGTTGGCCGGCTTGATATCCCGATGAACAATCCCGCTGCGGTGGGCCGCAGCTAGTCCCTCGGCGACAGCCGCCGCGATCCCGGCTGCCTGGGGCACCGGCAGGGCCCCGCGCGCCAGTCTGGCCTTGAGGGTCTCGCCCTCGTAAAACGGCAGGACGAGAAAGGTGCCGCCATCTGGCAGCTCGCCTGTCTCGATCAGGCCACAAACCGCGGGATGATCCACGGCGGCCACCGCCTGCGCTTCCGCCAGCAGTCTCGCCTCGGCGCGTGAGCGCTTTGGCCCCGAGGCCGCCAGCAGCTTGATCGCCACGTCCCGGCACTGGACGGTATCGCGGGCACGATAGACGAGGCCCATTCCACCGCTCCCGATGGCCCCTGCTATCTCGTAGTGACCCAGGCGGCGACCGGTCAGGTCTTCGCCCCTTGTCTCCCGCCCGTCGTCCGGCGCCAGCACGGCGAGCAGCCGGTCCACCGGCCCCTCCGCATCGTGCGCGATGAGAAGCGAAGTCAGTTCCTCCGCCAGTCCGGCGTCGCGGCGCTGAAGGCGTGCCAGCGCGCCCCGCCGCACGGTACGCGGCAAGGGCGCA
>DAIMFY010000302.1:0-3175 GCA_036724295.1 Gemmatimonadales bacterium
GGAGTAGGGGTTGCTGTAGGGGTTGCTGTAGGGGCACGGCATGCCGTGCCCCTACAGCAACCCCTCGTCTTCGTCGTACCCCACATACAATCCTTTTTTCCGCTTCTCTGCCAGCCAGTCCAGGAACCCCGACTCCGTCACGCCGCCTGAGTTGATCTGCTCCTTCGCCGCCTTGATGGCGAGGTCGTTGGCGTATTCGTTCTTGGCGTGACCCTTGTGGCCGCGGACCCAGCGCCATTGCACGTCATGATCGCGCGCGCGGCGCACCAGTTCCTGCCACTGCTCCAGGTTCTCGATCGCGCCGCCCTTGCGACGCCAGCCGCGCGCTTCCCAGCCGGGCGCCCACTCGCGCATGCCCTTCACCAGGTACTCGGAATCCGACACGATGACGACGCGAAGGCGGCGCCCCTTGGCCGAGAGCGCCTCGAGCGTCGTGATGGCGCCGGCGAGCGCCATGCGGTTGTTGGTGGTGGCCGGGGAGGAGAGGTAAATGTCCCGGCGCTGGATGCCGGAGCTGGTGCGGGTCTCGATCAAGCCGCCGGCGCCTCCCGGGTTGTCACCGGTGCGGCCATTGCCGAGGCAGCTTTCGTCGAGGTGAACCAGGATGGGAGCTGGCGTCACGCGGCTTCAGTCCCCGATGATCTGGAACTCGTCCACGTCATCCAGCCGGAAGGTGAGGCTCTCACCGGTCATGGGCAGGTGGCCGATCAGAGCCTCCCGTCCACCGACGGTGGTGACGCGCTGTGCAGTGACGATGTACTCGGTTCCTCGCCGACGAAGCGCAACGCGCAGCTGCTTCCGCGCGGCATTTTCGAGGCGATCCATCTGGGTGGGAGTCCAGCGCATGAATGCAAGATGGGCAGGATGGGCGGGATGGGCTAGATGGGCGGGTGAGGCGGACGGGTCGGACAAGGTGGGCGGGTCGGACAGGGCGAGGGACCAGCAGCCAGTAGCTAGCGACCACTCGCCCATCCTGCCCATCCTGCCCATCCTGCCCATCTAGTACAGCGCCCACATCACCGCCCCTGCCGCGAGCACCCTGAGCGTCCCGAGCAGGATGCGGCGGGCGGCTGGGCGGGAGCCATCAGGCGCATGGATCCCGTGCCGCACCGGGCCGGGCCACTCCATCAGGATGCCGAGCAGGCAGAAGACCAGGGGCCAGGTGCCGGAACCGATGCTGGCGAACCAGAGCGTGCCGAGAAGGGTGAGTACCAGCGCTTCGGCGATATAGATGCGTGCGGGGGCGCGCAGCCAGCCGCCGGCGTTGCCGGCGTGGGAGAGTCGCATGCTGGCAACCTCCCAGAGGAGAAAGAGGGCACTGACCAGCGCCCAGGCGACGAGGAGATTGGAGAGGGACATGGAGGGTCGGCGGTCAACGGTCTACGGTCGACCGTTGACCACTCACTCCTGTTCCGCAACTCACCATCTCTTCAGCGAATCTGCCGGCATCAGGTTTCCCCGAGCCATGACGTATTCGATGCTCCGGGTGTTGTTGATGTCCTGGTAGGGATCGCGCGAGAGCACCAGAAGGTCGGCGACGCGTCCGGGCGCCAGCGTCCCGATCGAGTCCGCGCCAATCAGCAGTGCGGCGTTGCGCGTGGCTGCGAGCAGCGCATCCTCGGGCGGGATCCCTGCCCGGACCAGCAGGGCGAGTTCCTGATGCTCGCTCTCGCCCGGCACCAGCTGCTGGTTGGAGGCATCGGTGCCGGTCGCGATGATGCCGCGACTCATGTAGAACAGCCGGAGAAAGAGATCCTGCTTCGGGCGCGACTTCCGGAATGCCTCGAAATCCGCCCGGGTCCACCCCGCCCGCTGGATCATCCCCGCCGTGTTCCAGTTCTCAATCTCCGCTCGTGGCACGGCCTTGAGCGCGGGAGCGGTGTAGGTGGCGGGATCATCCAGGTTGGCGTAGGTCTCGTGCAGGACCAGCGTCGGCACCAGGATCACGCGGCGGGCCACCAGCGTCTGCGCCACCTTGAGGAGCGCCGCCGAGTCGAGCCCCGCCCAGCTTTCCTCGAAGGCAGTCCATCCCTTGAAGAAGCTGGCGCGGTGGGCGGCGTAGAGCACCTCCGGCGTGCGGCCTGCCGCTTCCGGAATGCCGCTCAGGTGCTCGATGCTGCGGACCCCGAGGTTGGCCGCGGTCACGGCGTCGGTCAGGCCGAGGTGTGCCGCCACCCGCATCTGGAAGGTGCGCGCCTCATCGGTTATGGCACGCATCAGGTCAGGATCGATCCGGGTATACACCTTGACGAGGTCAGCCCCCACCTGCACCAGGCTGTCCACGGCGCGCCGCGCCTCCCGCTGGTCCCGCACACCAAACGCATCGGGATAAGTGGGTGGAACGCCATCGATCATGGCGCCCGCCGCATAAATGCGCGGACCGGAGATGGAGTTGAGGTTGACCGCCTCGCGCAGCGGAAGGATGGAATCGAGCGATCCGTGCAGGTCGCGCACCGTCGTCACGCCGTAGGCCAGGTAGCGCGGCAGCGCCCAGCGCGAGACGTGCGCATGCGCGTCGATGAGGCCGGGAATGATCCACTTCCCGGAGACATCCACCACGCGGGTGTGCCGGGGAATGTCATAGCCCTTGGCGGGCACGATCGTGTCGATTCGGGTGCCGTGCACCACAATGACGGCATCGGTGAGCGGAGGCTGCCCCGAACCGTCAATGACCGTGGCGCCGACCAGGGCCACGCCTTCCGGCCCTCCGCTCCGGCACGCCGATGCCAGCAGGGCGACGAGCAGGAAGAGGAAAGCCGGGCGGATACTCGGATATCTGTTCAGCGCCGACCCTTCTTGCTGGCTGGACGGCGGCTGGCGGCCTTCTTGGCCGGGGTGCGCTTGGCGGCCTTCTTTGCCGGGGTGCGCCTGGCGGCCTTCTTGGCCGGAGTGCGCCTGGCGGCCTTCTTGGCCGGCGTCTTCGCCGTCTTCTTCGCCGTCTTCTTCGCGCCCTTCGTGCCGCCCTTCTTCGTGGACTTCCTGGCCGCCGCGGTCGAGCGCCGGGGGGCGCTGCGCGTCGGGGCCGGGGCTGGGGCAGCCCGGAATGGCTCCACGGGCTCGACCGGCGGGATGCTGAAGGTCAGCGGTGGCGGGGGCGGGAGCGGCTCGCTCGACAGCGGGGTGTCGTCCATCCAGCCACCACTCGTCCAGCCCGTCTCAAGATCGTCTAGCGAGG
>DAIMFY010000303.1:0-3172 GCA_036724295.1 Gemmatimonadales bacterium
ATCGAATTGCGCCACCTGCCCGATGCGGTGGCGGACACCCTGGCCGCGCGCGAGCGCAGGAGCCGGTAATGCCCATCCGCTGGGATACGCTGTTGTCCGATGAAACCGGCGTCGTGGATTACGTCCGTGTCCGGGCGTTGGCTGCGGTCCTGCTTGCCCTGCTCGGCGGGCTGATCGTGGTCGTGGCCGGGCTGGTCGAGATGTTCATCGGGGAAGTCCCACATAACGCGCTCATGATCGCGGTCGGCGCATTGGTCCTGCCGTTGACCGGCGGGAAGATCATGGACGCCGTGAGTAATCGCGGGAAGCCGGAACCGTGATGATCGGCGCACTCGGCGTCTTCGACTTCTGGTTCGCCGCCTTGATGGGCATGGAAGGCGGCTATCAGGATGACCCGCATGATCCGGGGAACAGCGGAGGCCACGGCACGAACTTCGGTATGACCCAGCCGTTCTTCGACCGCTACCGGACCCTCACCCATCAGCCCGTCATGCCCACGCGCTTCGCCAGTGTGGAGGACGCGCGGATGGCCTACTACACGCTCATCTGGACCGACAAGCACACGGACGCCAAGGGCGTGAGCCGGGTCGCCCCGAAGACCGGATTCGTCTACGCCGATGCGGTGGTCAATCAGGGGCCGTGGGCCATCGGCAACCTGCAAGCGTATGTCGGGGCCAGGGTGGACGGGTGGTTCGGGCCGGTGAGCATCGCCCGCTTGCGGCTCAAGGTGGGGAACTTGGGCGACGATTACGTGGCCACCGACTTCCTCGTGCGGCGGAAAACCCGGTATCTCGGGACTCGCAACTTCGACCGCTACGGACACGGGTGGCGGGAACGACTCAATCACGTAGCGCAATACTGTGACCTGCACTGGCGCTGGGAGGCGACGGATCATGCGGCATGAACTCAAGATGTTCTGGTACGACGTGAAGGACTGGCTCCGAGACCACGGCCCCACCTGGATTCCGACGTGGCTCGCCGTCGCGGCCATGGTGGTGATCGTGGGCATCCTCCTGAGCGTCTGCTTTGGCTCCGCCCATGCCCAGGGCCCCGATAGCGCCAAGGTCGAGGGGCTCTCCGTCCGCTTCGCCTGGCCCTCGCTCTCCGGGGCCGACAGCGCTCGCTTGACAATCACCGATCTCAAGACCGGCCGCTCCTATTTCAATCAGCGCGTCTCCACCCGCACCAAAACTCGCGCGGTGACGATCCCCGTCCGGATCGACAACGGGATCACCAGCTACCGCGAGGTGCGCCGGGTGCTGGCGGTGACGCGCCAGGGCGTCACGAGCGTGGACACGATCCTGTTCCCGCGCGTGGCGTCGGTGGTCATCAACCCGCCCGTCACGCCGCCGGATACCGTCGTGCCTGCCCCGCCCGATACCGGCGTCGTGGTCGCGCCGCCTGGTGACTACACGCCGGAGCCGTCCAGTGTGGCCGAGCTGCCCCGCGTCTGGCTGGATAGCCGGATGCCCCAGAGTACCCGCAGCGTGCCCGTCACCTGCTCGACCCTGCAAGCAGCACTGGATAACGCCGTGGACGGCGACCGGCTCGCGCTGCCGGCGGATGCCCAATGCGTGGGCCACTACACCTACAAGAGCCAGCGAACCAACGTCATTCTGACCACGGCCACGACGCTCCCAGCGGAAGGCGTGCGGGTGAGCCCTGGTACGGCCCAGCACTTCGCCGCGCTCATCACCAGTAACTCCCAGCCCGCGCTGGACGTGAAGGCGTTCGCCAGTGGGCTTCGCATCGTGGGCCTCCAGTTTCGCTCGGCTGATGCCACCACGCTGACGTACATGCTGGTGAGCCTTGGCCCCGTCGTGCATTCGCTGGACTCGCTGGCGCATGACCTGACGCTCGACCGGGTGTACATGCAGGGCCATGACTCCCTGCAGCTGCAGCGGTGTGTGGCGGCGAACGCGGCGAGAGTCGTGATCGTCAACAGCTGGCTTGCGGGCTGTCACTACAAGGGCAGCGACGCGCAAGCGATTATCGCGTGGAACTCGCCCGGTCCGTTCACGATCGTCAACAATTACCTGGAAGGGTCTGGCGAGAACGTCCTGTTCGGTGGCGCGGACCCGGCGATTCCCGGCCTCATCGCCAGCGACATCGAGTTCCGCCAGAACTGGCTCCGGAAACCCGATGCGTGGCGCGACTCGACCGGGTATAACCCGTGGACCGAGAAAAATATCTTCGAGCTGAAAAGCGCCCGGCGGGTCCTGATCGAGGGCAATGTGTTCGAGGGCAGCTGGCCCGATGGACAGACGGGCTACGCCGTCTGGATCAAGAGTGCCAACCAGTCGGGGAAGTGTGACTGGTGCGGCTCGTCCGACGTGATCTTCCGCTACAACCGCATCGCCAACAGTACCGCGGGGATCGCGGTGACGCGCGGCGAGGCGTATAGCGGCGGGACGTTCGACCCGGTGCATAACGTGGACATCCACGACGTGCTGATGGATTCGGTGGGCACCAGCGGGACCACGACGGCTCGCAGGCTGCTGTATTTCGCTGGCCCGATGGTCAACTTCTCCGCCTCACATATCACCGCGATTGACGGCGGGAACTACCACGCCGTGACGCTCGCCGGGGTCTTTGATGGCGGGGTGATTCGCGACAACCTGCTGACGACCGGCAACTATGGCGTCCTCTGCGACGGCAAGGGATTCGGGGCGGCCGCGCTCGCCAACTGCTTTCCCACTGGCACCTTCACCGGCAACGTGCTCGTCGGGAAGGCGTACAGCCTCTCGGCCTTCACCGTACCCGCGGGCAACACCTATCCCGCCTCCCTGCCCTACTCGGGAACGGCTGGGGTGAACCGCGCGGAACTCGCCAAACGCTTGCAGGGGGTCACGCCATGACCCCAGCCAACAAGGTGCATATCGACGCCGAGGAACTGACGACGCTCTGGGGCCAAGCGCCGGCCGTGACGACGGAAGACATGCTGGAGCACTTCGGCTGCTGCCGGTCCACCCTCCAGCTGCGGGCCAAGGCGCTTGGCCTCCCACGTCGCACGCCCCGGAAACGTCGCCGGACAGGGCCGGTCTACCGCCATGCCCGCTGAGCGGGTGGTCTGGCTGGTCTATAGCCGGGGCGAGCAGTACCGGCGCACGAAACAGGGGCGGGACACGCCTGCGCTGCGGGACGACGAGCACGCCTACCGCGTCGTGCTGCC
>DAIMFY010000304.1:0-3167 GCA_036724295.1 Gemmatimonadales bacterium
CCGAAAGCCGAAAGCCGAAAGCCGAAAGCCGAAAGCCGAAAGCCGAAAGCCGAAAGCCGAGCGAAGATGCTACCTTTAGCCTTCAGCCTCCAGCCTCTAGCCTTCAGCCTTCAGCTCCCCATGATCCGCAAACTCGCCGACGGCAAGTACCGTCTTTATTCGAAGAAGAAGAATCCCAAGACCGGCAAGCGCCATAACCTCGGTACCTTCAAGACCCGGAAGGCGGCAGAGAAGCATGAGCAGGAGGTGCAGTATTTCAAGAGACACTAGCAGCTGGTCGTCGGTCTTCAGTCTTCGGCGGACGACAGATGACTGACGACCGACGACTCTTCTGGCTCCCAGCCCTCATCCTCGCTCTCGGCATCGTCCTTGGCGGCTGGCTCGCAGGGCGGGGGATCGCCCAGGTGCGTGCCAGCGATCGGTACGTCACCGTGAAGGGCGTATCGGAGCGTCCTATTCGCGCGGACCTCGCCATCTGGCCGCTCAGTATTGTCGTAGCCGACAACGACCTGGGCCGAGCCCAGGCGCAGGTGGCGGGCAATGTGAAGAAGATCCTCGAGTTCCTCGACCGGCACGGCATCGATACCGCACAGGCATCACTGCAGGGATTCCAGGTGACCGACGCCAACGCCAACCAGTATCAGCCGGCGGGAGGGGTGGCGTCGCGCTTCGTGGTGAAGCAGACCATCATGGTCCGTTCCGACCGGCCCGACACGGTACTGGCGGCGAGCCAGCGTCTCAATGAGCTGGTGGAGGCCGGCGTGGTTTTCTCCTCGGGCGGCGAGTATGCCGCAACCGGACCGAGCTTCATCTTTACCAAACTCAACGAGTTCAAGCCGGACATGATTGCCGAGGCCACCTCGCGCGCTCGGGACGCGGCGGAACAGTTTGCCCGTGACTCGAAGACCCACGTCGGCGGCATCCGCCGAGCCAACCAGGGTGTGTTTGAAATCCTGCCGAGGGATCAGGCCAACGGGATCCAGGAAGAGAGCCAGGTGGAGAAGACGCTGCGGGTGGTGAGCACGGTGGAGTATTTGCTCGAATAGGCGGGAAGACGGGAGGGCGGGAAGACGGGAAGAGGTCGCGGGTCGCGGGTCACGGGTCGACCGTTGACCGGTCATTGCGAGGCCCAACGGGCCGAAGCAATCGGGTAGCCAGCACCCAGATCTGGGCGACTTGATCGCTTCGTCGGCTCCGCCTCTTCGCAATGACGTCTGTACGCCTGTCCGTCTGTCCAACTGTCCATCTGTCCATCTGTCCATCTCTCAGTCGTCCCCGCCTGTATCCCGCCGTCCCCCTGGAGGCCTCCTGATGCACCGTTGCCGGTGGCTCTGGCTCCTGTCCATCCTGCCCATCGTGCCCATCCAGCCCATCCTGCAGGCGCAGGCTCCTGCCGCCCGCCTCCAGCTCGCCGCGCTGCGTGATTCCATGGTCCAGATTGCCAGCGCCGAGGAGGCCACTGCGGCGGCCAGCGCCGAGCGCGCCGGGGTCCAGCGAGACAAATCGGACGCATTGCGACTGACGCAGGCCGGCCTCGCCCAGTTGCGGGTCGGGCAGCTCTCGGCAGATCGCTCGCCGCTGGATCAGGCCCAGACGCTCTTTGACGAAGCGATTTACCGCGCACCCGACAACTGGCCCTGGCCGTGGTACGGGCTGGCGATCGCGGATCTGGCGCTCGACAGCACCGATGCGGTGGTCAAGCCCAGCATGCACTCCGGCGCCGGCGTCTACTACCATGACGCGGCGCTGCACGCGCTCGGCAAGGCACTCGCCGCAGATTCTTCGTTTATCCCCGCCGCCGCGCTCCTCGGTGACATTCTTCTCCCCTTCGGCGAGCGCTCACTCAACAACGAGCTCAAGCGGGCGGTGCGCCGAGCCGCGGCCACCAACAGCGTGGCACTTCCGTGGCTCGCCCTGGGCCGGGTTTATCGCAATCTCCACCAGGCCGACTCGGCCGTGTGGGCATTTGACCAGTACGTGGCGCTGGGTGGCGACTCGGCGCTCGGGCTGCTGGAACAGTCGCGCTCGCTCTATGACCTTGGACGCATCACTGATGCCACTGCGGCGTATCTCCATGGCGCCGAGATCGCCGACAGTCTGGCACGCGCGAATTACCGGCGCGACGTGGCCTGGGTGGCGACTCCGGAAGAACTCGCGGCCTTCGATGCCGCCCCACGCGACAGTCTGGGCAACTTTGTGCAGAACTTCTGGGCCAAGCGCGATGCAGAAGAGCTTCGCGGGCCTGGGGAGCGGCTGGCTGAGCACGTGCGGCGGTGGCGGTATGTGTTCGAGAATTTTCAGCTGAGCGCACGGGCCGAGGGGACGCCACAGCGCGGCGGCGCCAATTGCGGCACGAGCGATTTCCCGTCCTTGAGCGACGACAAGCTCCGTGACAGCCCGGATCCCCTGGCCGTGAAGCAGATGGCGCCACCCGATGTCCAGCTGTTTGCGCCCGGGACGTACGCCGCAACATGGCGTGGCAAGCGCCTGGTAGACGATCGTGCGCTCATCTATATGCGTCACGGAACGCCGGATGAGCGTGCCGCCTATCACGGTCCGCGGGCCAAACTCTGGGATCAGCGCGAGACATTTCCGAATGAGAGCTGGAAGTACAGGACGCCGCACGGAATACTGCTCTTTCATTTCTGTGGAAGCATGGCACTCGGCAGTCAGGCGCCGACAACGCTTGTAGAAATGCTTCCGCTGGCGGCGGTCGTGCTGGAATCCCGCGGAGCGCTGGATCCGCGGTTCAACAGGCTTGCCTCAAGCATGAAATCGAACTCGGGACGAACTCTGCTCCAGACCCTGATCCGCGATGGCTGGCGGGATATCCGTTCCGGACTCTCGACCGACGAGTTTCCGGTCAATTACAGACATCGCATCCAGCCGCATGCGCAGTTCTTCGCGGTGGGCCAGCCCGCATCGGGTACGAGCCGGATACTCTCGGTATTCGCCTTTGACGGCGATGACCTCACACCCACTGCCTTACCCCAAGGCGGCGTGGTCTATCCCATTGCGCTCCGGCTCGTCGCGACTGATGCCGAAGGACATTTCCATCGTGTTGACACGACGCGCTACTTTCGCTCGGCCGATACGCTGCAGCAGGGGCAGTATCTCTATGGGATCGAGACTCTGCCGCTGCCCGCGGGCACGTGGAATGTGACGCT
>DAIMFY010000305.1:0-3149 GCA_036724295.1 Gemmatimonadales bacterium
GTCTGGGAAGTGGATCATCCCGCCACACAGGGCTGGAAACGCGAGCGGCTGGCCAGGGGGGAGATCACCGTGCCCTCGCCTGAGCCGTTCGTCCCGGTGGATTTTGCGCACCAGGATCTGGAGCAGGCACTGGTAGCTGCGGGGCTGGACCTGGGCCAGCCGGCATTCTTCTCCTGGCTCGGCGTCGCGCCCTATCTCGAACGTCCTGCTATCGATGCGTTGCTCGGATTCGTGGCCTGCGCCTCGGGCTCCGGTGGTGGTATCGTGTTCGACTATTTCATCCCGCCCCACACCCAGACACTCATGATTCGCCTGCTGCTCGCACTTCGCCGCTATCGCCTCAAGCAGATCGGTGAACCGTGGCGCACCCATTTCGATCCTGCTCAACTCGTCGCGCAGCTGCAGGACCTCGGCTTCGACGACGTCACCGACTTCACGCCGGAATTGATCAACGAGCGCCATTTCAGCGGGCGTGACGATGGACTGAAGGTCGGGACGGTGGGACACGTGATGCGGGCGTTGAATGGGCTGAGCGCGCCGAAGCTAATCCCCTCCTCATCCTGAGCGCAGCGAAGGATCTACTCACCCTCATCTGGAAACCAGTCGCACGCCAGGTCCTGCCATCCCGCGTTCACCCAGCAAGCTCACCAATGTCCGCGCTAGATCCTTCGCTACGCTCAGGATGACGCATAAGCTGGCCCCGGTCAGCCGTCGAGGCCAGGCCGAAAAAAACGCCGGTGGAGCATGACGGCTCCACCGGCGCTCTCGCTTTCAGCGGGCGGCCGCAGGCCGCCCCTTCCTACTCACATCCCGGCGAGATCCTTCACCGCATCCACCAGCTTCCCAACCTTGGCCTTGTCGCTCGAGCTGCCGGCATCTGCCTGCAGCGAGCTGGCCAGCTTGTTGAGCGCATCATTGCGGCTGGAACCTGAGGCCTTCTCGGCGCTGTCCAGCGCCTTGCGGGTCTCGGCGATGCGGCTGCTGCTCAGCCCCTTGGACCGTTCCAGCTGGTCCACGAAGGCCCGCGCCAGCGAGAAGCTCGCCGGCCAGACGAACTTGGGCTGGCCCTGGGTGTTGAGGTGATCGAGATGCACCGTGCGGGCCGCATCGATCTCGTTCTGGGAGAGGTACGCGCTGGGCTTGAGCTGGAAGATGTCCAGCCCGCGCGCGATCTCCGAGCTCACGATGACGCCGTTGTACCAGTACACCGACCAGGAACCGCCGCTCTGCATCTCGGTTGAGTCGATCGGGCCGCGGTCGAAGAACGCGATCTCGTACGCGTTGTCCGGATTGGTCCAGTCGAAGACCGAGATGCCGCCCTGGTACCAGGCCTGCACCATCACGTCCCGGCCCGGGATCGGGATGAGTGAGCCGTTGTGGGCGACGCAGTTCTCCTGCGAGGTCTGCGGAGCCGGCAGCTTGTAGTAGCTGTGGAAGTGCATCTTCCGGTCTGCCAGCGTGAAGATGGCGTCGCCACCCCACTCGCGCGGATCGGTGGCGCGGCACTTCGGTGCGCCGCCGCCGCCCCACTCGTCCGAGAAGAGGACCTTGCTGCCGTCGTTGCTGAACGTCGCCGAGTGCCAGTAGGAGAAGTTGGAATCGGCGGCAGCATCAAGGCGCACCGGATGGGCCGGGTCGCTGATATCGAGGAGCAGGCCGTAGCCGCCGCAGGCGCCGCCCGCGAGGCCGATGGCCGGGTAGACCGTGATGTCATGGCACTGGTCGGGACCGGTCGGCTTCTGGTTGGGCCGCTGGCCAATCATCTTCGCGATCATGGCCGGCAGCGCCGAGCGCAGTGTCGCGCTGTCGGCCGCCGTCGCGGCGCCGCTGCCGCCGCGCGCCTTCACAATGCTGTCGAGCATCGGCTGGGTGAAGCGAGCAGGCATGACCATCTCGTTGCCCATGATGTTCGCCACGAACGCACCCTTGGCCTTGGCCTTCTCGATCTCGGCCTTGTCCGCCGGCGACTCGCCATGCTCCGGCGGGGCGTCGAGGTCATTGAAGATGCGCGGCGAGCTGACGATGGCCGCCTGCTCCGGATGCGCCACCGGCACCTTGATCACTTCGATGCGGAAGTGCGCCGAGTTCGGGTCTTCATCGGGCGAGAGGTTGCTGCAGCCGGCGAGTTCGCTGGGCGAACGCACCCGTGAGGAGCCCGAGATGTAGACGTACACGGTGTTGGGATCCTTGGGATCCACCAGCACGGTGTGGGTGTGCGAGCCACGGCAGGTCTGCACATTGGCGACGTTCTTCGGATGGGCGATGTCGCTGATGTCGAAGACGCGGAGCCCGCGGAGCCGCTCCTTGCTCACCGTGTCCTGCACGCCCTGGGTGCCGCAGTCGATGCGGCCGGTCAGCCCCTCACCGGAAATGAAGAGCAGGTTCTTGTAGACCGACACGTCGCTCTGCGAGGCCGGGCAGATGTAGCCGGTCTCCAGCTTCGGCGCCTTGGGGTTCGAGATATCCCAGATCTGCCAGCCGTTGTAGTTGCCCTGGATGGCGTACTTGCCCAGGAAGGCGAGATCGGAATTGGTGTTGTCGAAGCCCTGCGGCTTCGGCGTCTGGGAGAGGACATCGAGATTCCAGACTGCTTCCCCAGCGTCATGGAGGCCGGCCTTCAGCCCGACGCGCGGGTCCGGGTTCGGCGCGCCCGCCACCATGTTGCTGTGGCCGCCGCTGTGGCCGCTGCTGCGGGCCGGCGACGGGGTCGAGCTGTAGGACGACGTCGTGGACTGGGAACAGGCCGCGAGGACCATGAGTCCGGCGGTCAGCGACGCGGCGAACAGCGAGGTGGAACTGGATCGGCCCCTCGAGTGGCGGGCCTGGAACAGGGATACCATGGCAGATTCCTCTGGTGGGACGGAGTGGGGACTATGGGTTCGCATCAGCAGGAAGAGGCCCGAAGGCAAGGGCCACCAGCATCTTCTGCATCCGCGTGATCTCGCTCGTCTGGTCGGCGCTGATGTCGTTGGCGAGCTTGAACGTGAGCTGATCCTGGGCCGCACCGTAGGTGCCGAAGAGGTCATCCACCATCGAGACGGCACCCTGGTGGTGCTGGATCATGAACTGCAGGAACAGCTTGTCAAATTCCTCGCCGCGCGCCTGGTCGAGCTGGTGCAGCTGCTCGGCGCTGAGCATGCCCGGCATCA
>DAIMFY010000306.1:0-3141 GCA_036724295.1 Gemmatimonadales bacterium
CTGGCCGATGGCCCGGCCGCCCTCCGGGGCGAAACCGGAACCACAATCGTGAGGGAGACGTGAATCTTCATGAGTACCAGGCGCGAGAGCTGCTGAAGGCAGCCGGCGTTCCGATGTTCGATGGTGGCGTGGCCAGCACGCCTGATGAAGCGGAGGCGATCGCCCGGAAGCTTGGCGGGACAACGGTGATCAAGGCGCAGGTGCATTCCGGCGGTCGCGGGAAGGCCGGCGGTGTCAAGCTTGCCAAGTCGCCCCACGAGGCGCGGGAGCACGCTGCCGCCATCCTCGGCATGACCATCAAGGGCCTGGTGGTGCAGAAGGTACTGGTGGTGCCGGCCGCCGATATTGCCAGCGAGGCCTATGTCGGCCTGATCATGGACCGCGCAAGCCAGGGACCGGTGTTCATGGTGAGCGCGGCGGGAGGCGTCGACATCGAGGAAGTCGCGGCCACGGCACCGGAAAAGATCACACGGCTTGCGGTGGACCCGGTTTACGGGCTGCTGCCGCACCAGGCGATGGGACTCGCGTTCTCGCTCTACCAGGATTATGCCCAGGTCAAGACTGCGGCCAGGATCATGCAGCAGCTCTATCGCGTCTTCACCGCCAACGGCTGCTCCCTCGCCGAGATCAATCCGCTGGTCTCGACTCCCACCGGCGAAGTCCTGGCGCTCGATGCCAAGGTTTCCATCGATGACAACGAGCTGGAGCGGCGTCCAGACCTGGCCGCCCTGCGCGACGACTCGGCCGAGGCGCCGAGCGAGGTCGCGGCGCGCGAGGCGGGGCTCACTTTCATCAAGCTCGATGGCAACGTGGGCTGCGTCGTGAATGGAGCCGGGCTGGCCATGGCCACCATGGACCTCGTCAAGTACTACGGGGGCGAACCCGCCAACTTCCTCGACATCGGTGGCAGCTCCAACCCCGATAAAGTGGTGAACGCGCTCCGCATCATCACCTCTGATCCCGCCGTCAAGGCCATCCTGTTCAACATTTTCGGGGGCATCACCCGCACCGACGATGTCGCCAACGGCATCAAGACGGCGCTGGAGAAGTTCCCGGTGAACGTGCCCATCGTCGTGCGGCTCACCGGCACCAACGAGGCCCAGGCGGTCAAGATCCTCCAGGGCATCGGGATGACGGCGCTCAGCGACATGGACGAGGCGGTGGAGAAGGTCGTGGGCATCGTGAAGGAGGCCGCGTGAGCATCTTCATCAACAAGGACACGCGGCTCGTGGTGCAGGGCATCACCGGGCGCGACGGATCGTTTCACACGAAGCAGATGATGGCGTACGGCACCCAGGTGGTGGCAGGCGTCACGCCCGGCAAGGGCGGTCAGAAGTTCGAGGACAAGGTGCCGGTCTTCAACACCGTGGCTGACGCGGTGGCGGGTGCGGGTGCCAATACTTCGGTCATCTACGTGCCGCCGGTGGGCGCGGGTGGCGCCGTGATGGAAGCGGCCGATGCCGGCATCAAGCTCATCATCTGCATCACCGAGGGTGTTCCGGTCATGGAAATGACCCGGGTCATGCCCTACGTCGCCGCGCGCGGCGCCCGGCTCATCGGTCCCAACTGCCCCGGGCTGATCTCGCCGGGGCAGAGCAAGGTGGGCATCATTCCCGGCAACATCTGCACGGAGGGTCGCGTCGGGCTGGTCTCCCGCAGCGGCACGCTGACGTACGAAGTCGTCAACCATCTGACGAAGCGCGGCATCGGCCAGAGCACCTGCGTCGGCATCGGTGGCGATCCCATCATCGGCACCAACTTCATCGACTGCCTTGCCGCCTTCGAGAGCGACCCCGACACCGATGCGGTCGTCATGATCGGCGAGATCGGCGGAACAGACGAGCAGAACGCGGCGCAGTTCGTCAAGGACAGGATGTCCAAGCCGGTCGTCGGTTTCATCGCGGGCCAGACCGCGCCCAAGGGGCGACGCATGGGTCACGCCGGCGCCATCATCTCGGGCTCGAGCGGCACGGCGGAAGAGAAGATGGCGGCGTTTGCCGCCGCCGGCATCGCCGTCATGAAGCGGCCGGTGGACGTGGTGGAGCTGGTCAAGAAGGCCATCGCGTAAGAGCGCACCGGAACCTTTGGGAGCGGCTCGCGGGCCGCCCCTGGCCTGAACGCAGTTCGTTTACGGAGATATCCATGCCAGGCAATCGTACCCTCGCCATCATCAAGCCCGACGCCATCCAGCGAGGGAAGACCGGCGTCATCCTCGGCCATCTGGAGCGTGAAGGATTCGTGGTGCGCGCTGCGGAGCTCATCCGCATGTCCGTCGCGGAGGCGGGCGCATTCTACGAGGTACACCGCGGCCGGCCGTTTTATGACGAACTGGTGCGGTTCATGTCCAGCGGGCCCTGCATGCCGATCGTGCTCGAGCGTGACAACGCGGTCGCACATTATCGCCAGGTCATCGGGGCTACCGACCCGGCCGAGGCCGCCGAGGGCACCATCCGGCGCCTGCACGCCGAATCCAAGGGGCGGAACGCGGTTCACGGATCGGACAGCGACGATAATGCGGCTCGCGAAATCGCGTTCTTCTTTCCCGAGGGCCAACTGGCCAGCCTCTGGGGCGCCTCCGCTTGACCTAACTTGTGTCGTTGTCTAGCTTTAATGGCTATGCTTCAAGTTGACTTGCGGGACGTTCGGCGGGGTCCGGTCATCACCGACGCAGAAGTCCCCGCCGACGATCCACTGCTGGAAGGGCTGGCGCTCCAGTTCGTAACACCGGTGACCGTGCGGGGCCGGGTTCAGGCCACCGAAGAAGATGAATATCTCTGGCGCGCCACCATCGAGGCTCGGGTGGCTGGTGAGTGCCGGCGCTGCCTCAACCCGGTCGAGCAGGACGTGAGCATAGACGCCGACGTCCTCTTCAGCGCCGACCCCGATGCCGCCGATGATCCGAGCGTCTACGCGCTGGATGCCAGCGCTACGGCGCTCGAGCTGGGCCAGGCGGTGCGCGAGGAACTCGCGCTGGCGGTCTCGCCGTTCCCGCTCTGCCGGGACGATTGTGCCGGTCTGTGCCCCGGTTGTGGCGCCGACCTGAATGCGGGCCCGTGCGGGTGCACGGCCTCCGCCGAACCTGTCTGAGGACTCAATGGCAGTTCCGAAGCGTCGTACCTCCAAGTCCCGCAAGCGGCTCCG
>DAIMFY010000307.1:0-3133 GCA_036724295.1 Gemmatimonadales bacterium
AAATCGGGCACGTGGACCTCCGCCACTCCGCGGAGCAGATGGGCCAGGTCGGCGCTGCCAACACCGGGCTCACCCTGGCCTACGTGCTGCTCGGCCGCCAGCCAAGCGACCTCGAAGCGCTCGCGGTCAACCTTGCAGGCGGCGCCATTTTCGCCAAATTCTCGCGCGACGATGAGCGCGAGGCCGACTCGATGGCGGTGATCTATACCACGGAAGCCAACATCGACCCCGAGGGGCTCAAGCGCGAGTTCCAGACCCTCGAGGCGCTGCAGCAGCGGGAACCCAGCAAGGTGGAGCTGTGGTTCTCTTCGCACCCGGCCACGTCCGAGCGGCTGACCAATGTGGACCGCTACATTGACGAGATTCCCGGCGCCAAGGCCGCCACCCGACAGGGCCGTTCAGACCTGTCGGCGTACAACACCCTTCGCAGCCGGCTTCGGGCCATGCCGCCCGCGCCCAAGGAGGTGCAGCAGCCGTGAAGATCGCCATGACCATTGCCGGCTCCGACTCGGGCGGGGGTGCGGGTATCCAGGCGGACCTGAAGACGTTCCACCAGTTTGGCGTGCACGGCACCACCGCCATCACGGCGCTCACGGCGCAGAACACCGTGGGTGTCGGCGCCGTGCACCCGGTGCCGCCGGAATTCCTGCAAGCGCAGCTCGACTGCCTCATCGCAGACCTGCCGCCCGATGCGGTCAAGACCGGCATGCTGGCGGAAGCGTCACTGGTGGCCGTGGTAGTGCACGTGGCGCGCGTGCAGGCGTGGCCGGCGCTTGTGGTCGATCCGGTCATGGTTGCATCATCAGGCGACCGGCTGCTGACGCGCGAGGCGGAGACGATCCTGCGCGACGAGCTGCTGCCGCTCGCGGCGGTGGTGACGCCCAATCTCGACGAAGCCGAGATTCTCCTGGGCCAGGAGGTGCGTGACGCCGCCTCCATGGAACGCGCGGGCCGCTCGCTCGTCGCGCTCGGCGCGCGGGCCGCGCTGGTCAAGGGCGGGCACCTCGACGGCGACATCGTGACCGACGTGCTGGTCACCGCCGACCAGACGCGCCGCTTTACCCGTCCCCGGCTCAACATCCCCGGCGCCCACGGCACCGGCTGCACTCTCTCCGCGGCCATCGCGGCCCGTCTGGCCGTGGGGCGTCCACTGGCCGACGCCGTGGACGACGCGCTCCGCTATGTACACCGCGCCATGCAGTCGGCGCATTCGCTGGGACGCGGACACCCGCCGCTCAATCACGCCGTCCCGGCAAGCTGACGCCAGCTGGATCACCCAGTGCCCGACACCACGCCCTCGACCAGCGCGGCGAGGTGGTCCTTGACCCTGTCCGCCGCCTCCATCACCTCCGCATGCGACAGCGGCTGTTCGCTGATGCCGGCCGCGGCGTTGGTCACGGTCGAAATACCGAGGCAGCGAATGCCGCGCGCGCGCGCCGTGATGACCTCGACGACGGTCGACATGCCGACCGCATCGGCGCCGAGGGCCGCAAGCATCCGCACCTCCGCAGGCGTCTCATAGTTGGGACCGGACAGACCGGCGTAAACACCTTCCTCGAGCAGGATCCCCCGGTCCACTGCCACGCGTCGTGCCTGCTCCCGCAGTCCGCGATCATATGCCTCGGACATGTCCGGAAAACGCTCCTCGTTCGGCAGCGCTTCCCCGATCAGGGCATTGCGTCCGGTAAGGTTGAGGTGATCGGCAATCAGCATCAGCGTGCCGGCCGTGAAGCTCCGGCGAATGCCGCCCGCCGCGTTGGTCACGATGAGTGTCCGCACGCCCAGTTCGGCGAACACCCGTACCGGCAGGGCGCTGATGTCGGCCGAGTGGCCTTCATACATGTGGAACCTGCCGCTCTGCATGACGACGGTACGGCCGGCGAAGCTTCCGGCCACCAGCTCGCCGGCGTGACCCTTCACGGTGGGGAGCGGAAATCCCGGGATCTGGTCGTAAGAGATATGGACCGCATCCGTCACGCGCTCCGCGAGATGTCCGAGCCCGGAGCCCAGCACAATCGCAAGCTCCGGCGCGCGGCCCCCGAGATGCTGGCGCACCGCGTCGTGGGCGCGGGTGATGGTCGAAAGTCGCAGGTCGTAGGTCATAGGTCGTGTGCCGAACGCCGAACGCCGAAGGCCGGGCGCCTGGCGCCTGGTGTTTGGCGTCCGGCGTTGGGCGCTCTCCGTCGGACATCAGGCCTCACAGCAAGATCCCCGCAATCGCCGCCGAGATGAACGCCGCCAGGTTACCTGCGATCATGGCCTTGAGGCCGAAGCGCGCAATCTCACCGCGCCGCTCAGGCGCGAGACCACCGATACCGCCGATCTGAATGGCGATGGACGAAAAGTTGGCAAAGCCAAGCAGCGCGTACGTCACCAGCACCGCGCTCCGCGGCGCGATCACCAGGCCCTTGGCCATGTCAGCCCCGAACTGCGCGTATGCCACGAATTCGTTGAGCGTGGTCTTGATCCCGATCAGCCCGCCGACGTAGGCAGTGTCGTGCCACGGCACACCCATGACCCACGCCAGCGGCCGCAGCAGGAAGCCCAGCACGCCCTGCAGGCTCAGCTCAGGGTGGCCGAACAAGTGCCCGCCGATCCAGCCCATGCCGAAGTTCAGCATGGCCACCAGCGCCACGAAGGCCATGAGCATGGCGGCGACGTTGATGGCGAGCTGGACGCCCTGCGCGGCGCCGCTCGCCGCCGCCTCGATCACACCGGAGTCGGTTTTCTCCACCGTGAGCTCGAGCTTGCCCTTGGTGAGCGGCACGCCGATCTCGGGGCGGATGATCTTGGAGAGATAGAGGCCGGCGGGCGCATTCATGACGCTCGCGGCCAGCAGGTGACTGGCAATGCCGGGGAAGTAGCCGGACAGCATGCCGACATACGCCGCCAGCACGCCCCCCGCGACCGTCGCGAAGCCGCCGACCATGACCGTCATGATTTCGGATTCGGTCATGGTGGCGACGAACGGCTTGATGAGCAGCGGTGCCTCGGTCTGGCCCAGGAAGATGTTGCCCGAGGCCGACAGCGTCTCCGCCCCCGAGGTGCCGAGGGTCTTCTGCATGACCCACGCGATGCCCTTGACGATCACCTGCATGATGTTGAGGTAATAGAGCACCGACATGAGCGCGCA
>DAIMFY010000308.1:0-3126 GCA_036724295.1 Gemmatimonadales bacterium
CCCGCCGCCCTCGGACTGGTCTATCTTGGCGGCTGGGTGCTGGCGACGCTGGTGGCACTCATTGGCGTCCTTGGCGTGAAGGAGCTGTTCGGCTTCGTTCCGGCCAAGGACGTCGGCCCGATGGCGCTGCCCGGCTTCCTCTCGGCAGCGGCGATCGGGCCGCTCGTCTATTCGGTGCTGGCCGAACCGGCGGCGGCCGGGTTCTGGGCCGCCTGGTGGCCCTACGCCGGTGCGCTCTGGCTCATCCTGGTGCTCATCTGGGTCCTCACGACGCGGCCGCCTGACGGACATCCGCTGGAAGCTGCATCCACCACAGTCCTCGCCGTGCTCTATGCCGCTGCGCTGCCGGCCTTCATCCTGGTGCTGCGCCATGCCGATCATGCCACGGCCTCGTGGCCTGGTACCTGGCTGGTGTTCTTTCCGCTCATCGTCATCTGGGTCTGCGACAGCTTCGCCATGTTTGGCGGGATGCTTATCGGTGGACCCAAGCTCTCCCCGGTGGTGAGCCCCGGCAAGACGCGCTCGGGCGGTGTTGCCGGCATGGTCGGGGCCGTGATCGTCGGTGCCGTGTTCGGCTGGTGGGTGTTCCCGGCCGCCGGTGTGCATGCGAACCCGGTGCATGCGCTGCTCATCGCGTTTGTGCTTTCGATCGTGGGTCAGCTCGGCGACCTGGTGGAATCACTCTTCAAGCGGGGCGCCGGCGTGAAGGACTCGGGCACCCTCATTCCCGGCCACGGCGGAATTCTTGACCGGTTTGACTCGCTCTACTTTGCGCTGCCCGTGTGCGCGTTTCTCTATCGCGTGCTGGGAGTGGCGTGATGGGCGGGCGCCGTGGGGTGGCAATCCTGGGCTCCACCGGTTCCATCGGGCAGAGCACGCTCGAGGTGCTGCGGCGACATCCAGACGAATTCCGCCTTGTGGCACTCACCGCCGGTGCGAATGCGGAGCTGCTCTCGGCACAGGTGAACGAATGGAAGCCGAGCTATGCTGGCCTGGTGAACGGGAGCGGGCATGGGTCGGCGTTTCCTTCAGGTCCTGACGTGCTGGTGGATGCGGCGACGCAGGACGACGCAGACATCGTCGTGAATGCCGTGGTGGGTGCGGCCGGCCTCGCGGCGACGATCGCGGCGCTCAAGGCGGGGAAGCGGGTGGCGCTGGCCAACAAGGAATCGCTGGTCATGGCGGGGTCGCTGGTGCTGGCGGCCGCGCGCGAGGGTGGGGGAGAATTGGTGCCGGTGGACAGTGAGCATAGTGCTGTGCTCCAATGTCTCGCGGGCCAGCGGAGCGCCGCGTGCCGCCTCACGCTCACGGCCTCGGGCGGGCCGTTCCGTGAGTGGGACGCCGACGCTGTTTCCACGGCCACAGTGGACCAGGCGCTCGCGCATCCCACCTGGAACATGGGGCGCAAGATCACGGTGGACAGCGCCACGCTGGCCAACAAGGCGCTGGAGATCATCGAGGCGCATTTTCTCTTTGGATTGCCCTACGATGCGCTCGACGCCGTAGTGCATCCGCAGAGCATCGTTCACGCGCTGGTGGAGTTCTGCGACGGGAGCGTCATGGCGCAGGTCGGCTTCCCCACCATGGAACTGCCAATCCTCTATGCGCTCACATGGCCTGACCGCGTGCCGGACATGGGCGTGCCGCGCTTCGATCCACTCCGTGCCAGCCCGCTCACCTTCGAGCCGGTGCGACACGATGTGTTCGGCGCCTTTCATGCCGGCATCGAGGCGGGCAGGGCCGGCGGCACGGCCCCCGCCGTGTTCAACGCGGCTAATGAAGTTGCGGTCGCCGCATTCCTGGACGGACGGATCCGTTTCGGCGACATCGCCCGCATCATCTGCGGCGCGCTCGAAGGCGTCGCACCCATGCCTGCAACTGGTCTCGAAGGGGTGCTCGAAGCGGACCGCGAAGCGCGCCGCTGCGCACATGACCTGATTCAACGGATGTCCGCATGATCTCGCTGCTCGCGCTCGTTGTCGTCCTCGGCGTGCTCATCTTCATCCATGAACTGGGCCATTTCGTGGCCGCGAAATGGGCCGGGATCTACGTACACCGCTTTTCGCTCGGCATGGGCTCTCCGATCAAGGCGCTGAGCTTCAGGCGCGGGGAGACCGAGTACGCCATTTCGTGGCTGCCGCTGGGCGGCTACGTGAAGATGGCGAGCGCCGAGGAGGAGGCGCTGGCCAAGCTTGAGGGTGGACAGGCCGTGACTCCCGTTCCTCCCGACCGCCTCTTCGAGTCGAAGCCGGTCTGGAAGCGCATCATCGTGATCGTTGCCGGTGTCACGATGAACATGCTCTTCGCGTGGGCGATCTACAGCGGGATCGCGCTGTATTCGGGCCGTACCCTGACGCTTGAGACGCGGGTCGGCATGATTGATTCCACGCTGCTGCCGAAGGACGGCGGAGCGCTCGCTGCGCTGATCCCCGGCGACCGGATCGTGGCCGTCAACGAAGACACGGTTCACACCTGGAACGACGTGGCGGATGCGCTGCAGAATGCAGCGGGGAGCAGCCTGCGGATCAGCATGGCGAGCGGCAACGTGGTGACGCTTCCCATCCCCGCTGCGGCCGTCGGTGAGCGAATGACCACCGCGCTTGCGGTGCTGCCCTGGCGCGCGCCCGTGCTTGCCACTGTGGATTCAACGGGCCCGGCGTTTCGCGCGGGGCTTCGGGCCGGTGACTCTGTCACCACGATGAACGGGATGCCGGTTCAGCAGTGGTACGACCTGCAACAGACGATCGAGGCGCATCCCAACTCACCGGTAACGGTGACAGTTGTACGGGACGGACGGCCGCTCGACTTCACGGTCGTTACTGACTCGCAGGTGGTAGCGGACACGGGCAAGACGACCAAGGTGGTTGGCCGCTTCGGGGTCGGCAGCCAGCTCCCGACTCGGCATGAATCGGTGGGAGTGCTGGGAGCGCTGGGTGCCGGGATGGACCAGACGGTGGATGTCATCGTGCAGATCGGCCGGTCGGTCAAGGGGATGCTGACCGGGGAAGTGGCTGGCAAGGAGCTGGGCGGTCCGATCCTGATCGGGCAGCTGGCCGGACAGACGGCCCGGCTGGGCCTGGTGGCATTCCTGTCGTTCATGGCGCTGATCTCGGTCAACCTGGCGGT
>DAIMFY010000309.1:0-3115 GCA_036724295.1 Gemmatimonadales bacterium
ACATCCAGATGACGATCGAGCTGATCACGCCGATCGCCATGGACGAGGGGCTGCGCTTTGCCATCCGCGAGGGCGGCCGCACGGTGGGCGCCGGCGTCGTTACCAAGATTCTCAAATAGTCGCGAGCAGAGCGAGCCATGCCGAGAGACAAGATCACGCTGGAATGCACCGAGTGTAAAAGCCGCAACTTCTTCACCGACAAGAACAAGCGGAAGCACCCGGAGCGGGTGGAGCGGCGGAAGTACTGCCCCCGGTGCGACACGCACCGCGCGCACAAGGAATCGAAGTAGCCGTGGACCGGGTACAGGTGGCGCAGCCATCCAACCGGCTGACCGGGTGGGTCGGCCGCACCCGCCAGTTTCTCGTCGCCGTGCGCGACGAGATGAAAAAGGTGACGTGGCCCACCCGCGATGAGCTGATCAAGGCGACGCGGATGATCGTGATTCTGAGCGTCGTGCTCGGATTGACGATCGGTCTGATGGACTACGTGCTCCAGGTGATCCTCGTGGATGGAGTCGCGCGGCTCGCGCGGTAAGCCTATGGAATACCGCTGGTACGCCATCCAGACGACGGCCGGGCACGAGAACAAGGTGCGGAGCCTGCTCCAGAAGCGGATCGAGGACGATCCGCGCGCGGCGGATCAGAAACTGATTCGCCAGGCCCTGGTGCCGGTCCAGGACGTCATCGAAATCAAGAACGGCAAGAAGGTCACCGTCGAGCGGAAGCTGTATCCCGGCTACGTCCTGGTGGAGATGGCCATGAGCCAGGAGGCGCTCCACGTCGTCAACAGCATCCAGGGCGTGATCAAGTTCGTCGGCACCGGCAAGCTGCCGCAGCCGCTTCGCCAGGAGGAAGTGAACCGGCTCCTCGGCGTCGCCGAAGCCGTGACGGAAGCGGAGCCCAAGGAGGAGATCCCCTTCATGATCGGCCAGGTGGTCGAGATCACCGAGGGGCCGTTCTCCGATTTCAGCGGCACCGTGGAAGAGGTCCTGGCGGACAAGGGCAAGGTGAAGGTGTCGGTCAGCCTGTTCGGCCGGCCGACGGCGGTGGAACTGGACTACTTGCAGTTGAGGGGGCACTAGACGGCGGACGGCCGGACAGGCGGACAGGCGGACGGTGTCTGGTCAGAGCACCCGAGTCACTGTCCGGCCGTCCGCCTGACCGACTGTCCGCCCTCCCGCGACCGCGCGGGTTATCGCGGCAGGTGTAAACCGAAACGAGGAGTGAGATGGCAAAGAAGATCCAGGCATTGGTGAAGCTGCAGTGCCCGGCCGGGGCGGCCACGCCCGCGCCGCCGGTCGGCACGGCCCTGGGTCCGCACGGCGTGAACATCATGGAGTTCGTGAAGCAGTTCAACGCCCGGACGCAGAGCCAGAGCGGGATGGTGATCCCGTGCGTGGTCACGATCTACGCCGATCGGACCTTCACCTTCATCACCAAGACCCCGCCCGCCCCCAACCTCCTGCTCAAGGAGGCGGGGATCGAGAAGGGCAGCGGCCAGCCCAACCGGACCAAGGTAGGCCGGGTCACCCGCGCGCAGGTGAAGAAGATCGCCGAGATCAAGATGGCCGACCTCAATGCCGCCGATCTCGACAGCGCCATGCGCATGGTCGCCGGCACCGCCCGGTCCATGGGGCTGGAGGTGGTGGACTGATGGCCATCGCGGGCAAGAAGTTCCGCGGCGCCGCCGAAAAGGTGGACCGGGCGCGCCAGTACCAGATCCCGGAGGCGGTCGCCCTCGTCAAGGGCGCCTCCTACGCCAAGTTCGACGAGACCGTGGACGTCGCCGTGCGGCTTGGCGTCGATCCGCGCCACGCCGACCAGGTGGTCCGCGGCACCGTCGTGCTGCCGCACGGAACCGGGAAGCCGGTTCGCGTGTTGGTCATTACCCAGGGAGAGCGCGTGCGCGAGGCCGAGGCGGCCGGCGCCGACTTCGTGGGCATCGAATACATCCAGAAGCTCAAGGACGGCTGGCTGGAGTGTGACGTGATCGTCGCCACGCCGGACGTCATGGGCCAGCTCGGCCAGCTCGGCCGGGTGCTCGGCCCCCGCGGCCTGATGCCGAACCCGAAGGCGGGAACGGTCACCATGGACGTGGGCCGGGCCGTTCGAGAGATCAAGGCGGGCAAGATCGAGTTCCGCGTGGACAAGACCGGAAACGTGCACGCACCGGTCGGCAAGGTGTCGTTCTCGCCGGCCCAGCTGGCGGACAACGTCGGCGCCTTCATGGACACCATCGTCCGGGCCAAGCCCTCCGCGGCCAAGGGCGTCTACATCCGCTCGGCAACCATCTCGAGCACCATGGGGCCGGGCGTGCGGCTCGATACGGCGGGGTACCGATGAACAAGACCGAACGCCAGGAGACGGTGGAGAGTCTGAGCGTGCTGCTCCGGGACGCCCCCAACGTCTACGTGACCGATTTCAGCGGCATGAACGTCCTGCGGATGACCGAATTCCGCCGCCGCCTTCGGGCCGCGGGGGTCTCGTACGTCGTCGTCAAGAACACGCTGGCCCAGCGGGCGCTGGCCGCCAACGGCATTACCGGCCTGGACGAGCATCTGGCGGGCCCGACCGGTCTGGTGCTGGGGACGGACGCCCTCACCGCCGCCAAGGTCCTCGGCGACTTCGCCAAGGAGTTCGAGCGGCCCACGGTGAAGGCCGGGTTGGTCGACGGCAAGACCGTCGCCCCCGAGCACGTCAAGCGCCTCGGCGAGATCCCGTCCCGCGAGGTCCTGCTGGCCCAGATCGCCGGTTCGTTCAACGGCGTGCTGTATTCCTTTGTCGGCGCCCTCGAGGCCCTCCGCGAACAGCGCGGTACCGCTTCTTAACCGTACGGAGACAGTGACATGGCAACGACCACGCTGAGCAACGAAGAGATTCTCGAAGCGATCGGCCACAAGAGCGTGCTGGAGCTCGCGGACCTCATCGAGGCCTTCAAGACCAAGTTCAACGTCACCGTCGCGGCGGCCCCGGTGGGTGGCGGCGCGGGCGGGGGCGCGGCGGCCCCCGCGGTCGAGGAGCAGACGGAGTTCTCCGTCGTCCTCAAGGCCGGCGGCGCCAAGAAGATCCAGGTCATCAAGGTGGTCCGCGAGATCACCAGCCTGGGCCTGAAGGA
>DAIMFY010000310.1:0-3115 GCA_036724295.1 Gemmatimonadales bacterium
GTGACGGCGGAAGTCGGGCGCGCCATCCAGCGGACGGCGCGGAGCGTCTGGGTCCGGGCGGAGATCTCCGAGTACAAGGCGTACTCCAGCGGCCATCACTACTTCACGCTGCGCGACGCCCGGAGCCAGATGCGGTGCATCATGTGGAAGAACGATGCGCGGCGGCTGACGCTGCGGCCCGAAGTCGGCATGGATGTCTTCGTGCTTGGGCGTGCCTCCTATTGGGAGGAGAAGGGCGAATTCCGCTTCACCGTCTCCTCGCTGCTGCCCACCGCCGACCTTGGTGCCGCGCATCGGGAGCTCGAGCGCGTGCGGGCGCTCCTCAAGGCGGATGGCCTGCTGGCGCCCGAACGGAAGCGGCCGCTGCCGCGCTATCCCGAAACCATCGCAGTGGTGACCAGCACCGACGGCGCGGCGCTCCGGGACATCATCACGGTGACCCGGCGGCGCTGGCCCTGTGCCCGGCTCCTGGTGGTGGGGGCCAGGGTGCAGGGCGAGGGCGCGCCGGCGACGCTTGCCCGGGCATTGCAGATCGTCAATCGGCTGCCAAGCGTGGATCTCTGCATTCTCGGCCGGGGTGGCGGTGCGCGCGATGACCTGGCCGGCTTCAACTCGGAGCAGGTGTGCCGGGCGCTCGCCGATGTCCGCGTGCCCACGATTTCTGCGGTCGGCCATGAGACCGACGTCTCGCTCTCGGATCTGGTCGCCGATCACCGTGCCGCGACGCCATCGGCAGCCGCTGAAGCTGCGGTGCCCGACTGCCGCGAGGTGTTGCGCGGCCTGCGAGATTTCGCCGTCCGGCTCTCGCACGGACTCAGGCGACGCACCAGCCTCGCGGAAGAGCGCCTCGCGCGCTGCGGCGACCGGTCACGAATGGCGCTGGAGCAGCTGCTGGAACGACGCCAGCACCAGCTCGAGCGACTGGCGGCCCAGCTCGACGCGCTCTCGCCCCTTCGGGTGCTGGAGCGCGGCTATGCGGTGGCGCAGAACGACGAAGGGCGCGTGCTGCGCGCCGTGGAAGATTTTCCGGCAGGACTGGCCTTTCGACTGCGTCTCGCGAACGGCCAGGTCCAGGCACGAGTGGAGCAGGGGGATTCATGAGCAAGCGCAAGATGGTGGCCGAGCCTACGCTCGCCGATGACCTGGCAAGGCTGGAAGCGCTGGTGCGCCGGCTGGAGCAGGATGATGTCGAGCTCGACGAGGCACTGGCCCTGTTTGAGGAAGGGGTGAAGCACCTGCGCGCCGCGCGCGAGCGGCTCACCAGCGCGGAGGCGCGGGTGCAGCAAGTGCTGGAACAGGCGGACGGCGAACTGAGCATCAGTGATTTCAGCGCCTGACCGGGACACCGCCGGCGAGCTCCTCGAGGAGGTCCGCCGGCGGGTGGACGAACGCCTTGCCATCTGGGCGGCACGACTCAAGGCCCGGCGCGAGGGCGCCGAGGGCGCCGCCATGGCCTATGCCATTGCGAGCCCCGGCAAGCGCGTTCGCGCCGCGCTCGTGCGCGCGTCGTATCTGGCATGCGGCGGTGGCTCCGACGCGATCGACGAGGTTGCTGCCGCCGTGGAGATCGTTCACGCCTACTCCCTGGTGCACGATGACCTGCCGTGCATGGACAACGATGATCTCCGGCGCGGACGGCCCACCACGCACCGGGCCTTCAGCGTGGAGGTCGCCACCCGCGCCGGCTTCCTGATGGTGCCCGTCGCGGCCGAAGTCCTGGCCCATGCCTCCGAACTGCTTCACCTCGACATTGCCCGGCTGGGCCAGATGGCCCATGTACTGTTCGCGGCGAGCGGGGCCGAAGGCATGGTGGGAGGACAGTGGCTCGATCTCGAGGCCGAACAGCAGGCGCTCGAACTCGACGCGCTGGTGGCCGTGCATCGCGGAAAGACCGGGGCCTTGATTCAAGCCTCCTGCGAGCTGGGCGCGCTTGCTGCTGGCGCCACCGATAGCATGGTCCAGCGCATTGCGGCTTTTGGCGCCGATATCGGGCTGGCGTTCCAAGTGGCGGATGACGTACTCGATTCCACGGCCTCGAGCGAGGTGCTGGGCAAGACTGCCGGCCTCGACCAGTTGCTCCACAAGTCCACCTACGTCAGTGTCCTGGGCGTCGAGGGGGCGCGCACCGAGGCGCGCCGCCTGGCGGAGCGGGCCATCGCCGGGCTTGCGGGGGCACGGTGCGACGCCCCGGCCTTGAGCGCCCTCGCTCGCTATATTGTGGAGAGACCGTCCTGATTCCCGAAGGATCACCAGCATGAGCCTGCTCGACGCCATCAATGGACCGGCCGATGTCCGCGCCCTTGCGCCCGGCCAGCTGCCGTCCCTTTCCCAGGAAATTCGTGAGCGGCTGATCAACTGCTGCTCCCTGACCGGCGGTCACATCGGCGCCAGCCTCGGCGTGGTCGAGCTGGTCGTCGCCCTCCTGCACGAATTCCAGCTGCCCGAGGACAAGATCGTATGGGACGTGGGCCACCAGGCCTATGCCTGGAAGCTGCTCACGGGACGCAACGACGCCTTCCCGACGCTGCGGCAGAAGGGTGGCATCTCCGGATTTCTCAAGCGCACCGAAAGCGAATATGACGCGTTCGGCGCGGGCCACGCCGGCACCGCCGTGAGCGCGGCACTGGGCATGGCCACTGCACGCGACCTCCAGAGTGGCAGCAACAAGGTTGTGGCCGTGCTGGGCGACGGCGCCCTCACCTGCGGGCTGTCCTACGAAGGCCTCAATAACGCCGGCCACTCGGACCGGGACATCATTGTCATCTTGAATGACAACGGGATGTCCATCTCGCCCAACGTCGGTGCCGTGAGCACCATGCTCGGCCGCATCGTGGCGAACCCCCGCACCAATGCAGTGCGCGAGACGGTCAAGAACGTCACCTTCAAGCTCGGCGGCGTATTCGGCGAGCGCGTCGTGGATTTTGCCAAGACCCTCGAGGAAAGCGTCAAGAACCTCTGGTCCCCTGGCATGCTCTTCGAGGAGCTGGGCTTCCGCTATTTCGGGCCGATCGACGGCCATGACACCGCCAAGCTGTGTGAGACACTTGCCTCGGTCCGCAAAATGAAGGGTCCCCGGCTGGTGCATGTGCTGACCCAGAAGGGCAAGGGATTCTCC
>DAIMFY010000311.1:0-3103 GCA_036724295.1 Gemmatimonadales bacterium
AGCAGGATCAGTCCCGTGCGTCGCTGCGCGAGGCGCAGGACCAGCTCTCCAAGACGCACCTCGTCGCGCCGATGGATGGCCGGGTAGTGCGCGTCGCCAAGGAAGTGGGTGAGGTCGCGGTGCCCAGCACCTTCTCCAGCGCCGAAGGGCTCCTGGTGACGGTGGCGGACCTCAGCGTCATCCTCGCCACCGTGCAGGTGGACGAAACCGACGTGGTGCGGCTGGCACAGGGCGACTCGGTGCAGGTCAGCATCGACGCCTTCCCAGACACCACCTTCACGGGACGGGTGACCAAGATCAGCAACAGCGCTGTACTGACAGCCACCCAGACCGCTGGCGGCTCACAGGATCGGGCGGTGGATTTCGAAGTGGAAGTGACGCTCGACAATCCGCCCTCGGATGTGCGGCCTGACCTCAGCTGCACCGCGCGGATCGTCACCGCGACGCGGAAGGATGTGCTGAGCGTGCCGATCATCGCCCTCACGGTCCGGGACAATGAGCCGGTGCCCAACGAGGAAGCGGCAAAGCAGGGCCAGGCCAGCTCGGCGCCGTCACGGGACACGAGCGCGGGCGCGGCGAAGAAAAAGGACACGGAAGGCGTGTTCGTGGTGCAGGACGGCGTGGCGCACTTCCGGCCGGTCAAGGTGGGGATCACCGGGGATGAGTTCTTCGAGATCACCGACGGGCTGAAGAAGGGCGAGACCATCGTGGCCGGTACCTACCAGGCCATCCGGGACCTCAAGGACGGTGACAAGGTGAAGGCTGCCCCGGCACCGATCGCGAATGGAGCCAGAAGTTGATGAATCCTGAAGTGCTTCGTGTGGCGGGCCTGGAGCGGCGTTACGACATGGGCGGCGAAGTGGTGCACGCCCTGCGGGGCGTCTCCCTCACGATCCGCCGGAATGAATACGTGGCGATCATGGGGCCCTCGGGCTCCGGCAAGTCCACGATGATGAACATCCTGGGCTGCCTCGACACGCCCGACGCGGGTGAATACTGGCTGAACGGCGAGGAGGTCTCCAAGCTGGGCGACGACGCGCTGGCCCGGGTGCGGAACCGTGAAATCGGTTTCGTGTTCCAGACGTTCAACCTGCTGCCGCGCGCCTCGGCGCTGCACAACGTGGAACTGCCGCTCATCTACGCCGGCCTCAGTGCGGGCGAGCGCCGGGAACGCGCCGAGCAGGCACTGGTGCGCGTGGGGCTGGCTGAACGGATGCACCACCGGCCCAACGAGCTTTCCGGCGGCCAGCGGCAGCGTGTCGCCATCGCCCGGGCGCTGGTCAACCGGCCCAGCATCCTCCTGGCCGACGAGCCCACGGGCAACCTCGACAGCACCACCAGCGAGGAAATCATGGCGGTGTTCCAAGAGCTGCACGACGAGGGCCAGACGGTGGTCATGGTGACCCACGAGCCCGACATCGCGGCGTACGCGGAGCGCATCATCACCCTGCGCGACGGCAAGGTGGCCTCCGACCGCGCTGCGGGAGAGAGCGCCGCCTGATATGCCGCTGCTCGAAGCGGTCCGCATGGCCCTCCGCGCGATCTGGGCGCAGAAGCTCAAGAGCTTCTTCTCGCTGATCGGCGTCCTGATTGGCGTCACGTTCCTGATCGCCGTGGTCTCCATCGTCCAGGGCATGAACGTGTACATGGAAGTGCAGTTCGCCGACAAGCTGGTGGGCATCAACACCTTCCAGCTGCGGCAGCGGCCCAACATCGTGATGGAGAACATCACCGAGGAGACCTGGCGCTCGTGGATGCGGCGGCCCCGGATCTCCTATGACGACGCGCGCTTCGTCCGCGAGCGCATGAGCACGCCGGTCACGACGTCGTTCTACTGCGCCGACAACATGGCGATCTCCTACGACGGCAAGCAGGCCAAGGACATCGATCTCGAGGGCACCGAGGCCACCTATTTCAGCATCAAGAACTACGAGATCGCGTCGGGCCGGGCGTTCACCGCGCAGGAAGTCCGGGCCGGCACCCCGGTGGTGGTGATCGGCTCGCTGCTGGCCGAGAAGCTGTTTGCCGGGGTCGACCCGATCGGGAAGAACGTCGGGATCAGCGGCCTTCCCTACCGCGTGATCGGTGTCGTCAAGGAGCAGGGCACGCTGTTCGGCATTTCGCTCGACAAGTTCGCGATCATGCCGTACACCGCGCCCGCCCGGCGCTGGATCTGCCCGCACAACGTCATGGATGAGTTCACCATCAAGGCAGCCAACCCCGCGGCGATGGAAGCGGCCATGGGTGAGGTCGAAGGGCTGATGCGGGCGCGCCGCCACCTGAAGCCACAGGAAGAGAACAACTTCGCGCTGCAGACCGCCGAAGGTGCGCTGGCGGGCTGGAAGAAGATCTCCCGCATCCTGATGATGGCCCTGCCCGGACTCGTGGCCATCTCGCTCGTCGTGGGCGGGATCGTGATCATGAACATCATGCTCATGGCGGTGAGCGAGCGCACCCGGGAGATCGGCATTCGCAAGGCGCTCGGCGCCAAGCGGAGCGACATCCTTGCCCAGTTCGTGGTGGAGAGCGCCACCATCTCGCTGGTGGGCGCCGCACTCGGTATCGGTTTCGGCATCGTCCTCGCGATGCTGGTGCGGGCGCTCACGCCCATGCCGGCCGCCATCGCCCCCTGGTCGGTGGGGGTGGCCGTGGCGCTCGGGATCGGCGTGGGCATCATTGCCGGGGCATACCCGGCCACTCGTGCCGCGCGGCTGGATCCCATCCAGGCGCTCAGGGCGGAATAGGAACGCGACATGGCCATCTCCCGGGCATTCGAAGGCGTCGGCATCGCGCTGGATTCCATCCGCGCCAACAAGGTGCGCGCATTCCTGACGATCCTGGGCGTGGCGATCGGGGTCATGGTGGTGATCGCCATGGCCTCAGCCATCACGGGCATCAACCGCGGTGTGCAGAAGGAGCTGGAGAGCCTCGGCCCCAAGACCTTCTTCGTGCAGCGGTATTTCCAGGGCGGGATCAATATCAGCGACGGCTCGGATGAGTTGTCGCCCTGGCGGAAGATGCCGTGGATCTCGGTGGACGAGGCCAAGATGATCGCCAAGCTGCCGGCGGTGCAGTACGTGGTGTGGAACGAGAACGCGAGCGG
>DAIMFY010000312.1:0-3097 GCA_036724295.1 Gemmatimonadales bacterium
GCCCAACGCGCATGTATGTCACGCAACGCGCCAGCCGATCGCGGGCCGGGTGGCGTTCCAGCACCTGTTGCGACTGGTCATTGGTGCTGGAGTCCGCGATGACGAGCTGCTCGGGCATCGGACGCTGAAGCGCCAGCGAGTCGAGAAACCCCTGTAGCAGCTCAGGCCTGTTCCTGGTGCAGACAACGACCGCCACGCCTGTCAGCGCTGGACGATTCGGGTGGCGGCATGCGCCGTCGCACGCGCCATAGTGCTCGCGGGCGACAATGCCGTCAGCCTGCACCGCCGCCGGTGCGGTCATGCGACTGCCCCTGTCGGCGCCAGAGTCGCCCGCCTTGTAGCATCGTGCAGCGCAGGCGCCGACGCCGCCGAGAGCTGCCTGACCAGGCGGGCGAGCCGCGCCCCTGCTGCACCATCGACCGGACCGCATACCTCCGATACCAGGCGTTGGCGCTCGGCTCGGTCGCGTGCGGGGGCGCCAGCATACGCGATCGTTTCGCTGACGAGCTCATCCATTGAATGGGCCAGGCGCACCGCGCCTGACGCGATCACCGGTTGGTAATGGGTCGTTGCATGACACGCGGCCGTCAGGCGGTCCTCCTGGGAGCCGCGTTCGAGCGCGAAGCCGACGCAAACGGCGGGTACGTCCAGCACAGCCGCATCCAGGCTCATGGTTGACGCCATGTTGACGCACAGGTCGGCGTGCGCGACGCTGCTTACGAGCTTGCTCTGGGCTTCCGCGGTTCCGAACCGTCCATCGCTCCCATGCGGCGTGGACAGCACCAGCCCCGGCGCGCTGGCCAGCGCCGGTTGCCAGCGGGCGATGTCGTCCGCAGGATGGGGCCGCAGGATGACCCGGTGCCCGCGCATGGCGGCCGAAGCCGCCAGGCGGCTGCAGTACTCGGCCACGAGCGCGGGCTCGGTGGGCGTGAACCGTGCGCAATTTGCGGCGTAGAGCACGTAGCGTTCATTCGCGGCCAGCCCCAGCCGAACCAGCGTGTCCCCGCGGCTGCCGCTGTAGTCCGGACGCCGGTGAAGATCAAATTGGGGCGTGCCCGTGATATGTACCTGTGCCGGACCGGTCTCCGGATACAGGCGCAGGACCTGGTCACGCATCCACGGCCCCCAGACCGCGTAGTGCGTGAACGAGGGCTGGCGCCCGCGGCTGCTGAGGTTGTCAAAGCTCAGGATGCAGCCGAGCGTGGGGATGCCGAGGTCGGTGGCCGCCCGTATGTATGCTGCTTCCTCCGGGACCACGGACGCCGTGGACACGACGAGCGACGGTGCCAGTGACTGGAGTTGGGAGCGAACCTCATCCATGCCCCGAAGCTGGCGTCCGCGCCGAGTTGCTGAGGCGATCTGCCAGCGAAGCAGCGGCTGCCAGGCCCCGGGCACGGAGAGCCAGGCAATCGCGTGCCGCCAGGCGCGGCGCGCCAGCGTCGGTTCAGCCACAAGGCGCTGCTGAAAGGAGCTGAAGGATTGCAGCCGGTGGCGTCGAGAGAAGGAGGCGTTGAGCAATACCCCCAGCGGATCATGGATTGGGGGCTTGACGCTGAGCAGCGTCTGCTGGCCCGCCACGTCACACCTCTCCGAGAGCGCGTTGCGTGCGGTGCCGCTGGTCAGCAACTGTACATCGAGATCGCCGCGCAGATCATCCAGCATGCCGGATAACACGACATTGCGGATGCCCCACGCTGTGGAGCAGAGGATGACGACGCTGCCGGTAGGTCGCGAGCCATTCGCCGGGGCGGCTATCACGCGCCAGGCTCCATGGTCACCGAGTGGCTCGGGATCGGCGCCCCGTGCGGATTGGTCCCCAGCGCCGGCCGGATGGTCATGCGCACCCGCCTGCCGCCCCCGGCGCGAGCAATCCGCTGGACCATCTCGGTGACGTCCGCCGACGAGAATGCCTTATCGGAATTGCGCCACGCCGCCCCGTCGGCCACCCGCCAGTGACGAAACGCCCACGCCGGCGAGAGCCGGAGTCCGTGCCGGATCCGGGCCGCAAGCCGCTGTCCGCGCGTATACCCGGGTTCGTCCAGTCGATACAGTCGGGCCACGCAACGGCGCGGGTCCACCGTTCGCTCCGCTGGGAGGTGCTGGAGCACGGTCTCCGCCACTCGGCGGTGGGCTTGTCCGTCCAGCGGACCGAACCAGTCCGCCAGTCGCGCGCAGGCGGTGGTCGTATCGGCTCCGCCTTCACCGTTGTCCTCGAGGACCGCGGCCACCTGGTCACGCAGCTGCTCGTAAGAGGGGCAGGCGATGCTCACTGCCTCAGCGAAGTCTACCAGCGCGGGAGCAGGCAACCACTGCGGCGAGATCGTGGGCACACCTGCCATAGCGGCTTCAGCCGCGGTGGAGCAGCTCCGCTGAATCACGACTTTTGAGGCAAGGAGGCGCCGCTGGACCGGACCCTCGCCGTCCACCGTGACACCAGCATGCTCGAGCCCCTCGATGTACGGCGCGTGGTTCTCGAAGGGATGGGGGCGGAGCACGACCTCGCACGCAGGAAAATCATGGGCGAGCGAGCGGGCCAGGGCGATCATGCCCTCCATGGCGGCCTGCTCCGCGGCGCAATACGCCTCGAGCCGCTCGGCGCTGAGGCCCTGCTCCTGCTGGAGGTGTTCTCGGTTTCGCGCGGCGGATGCGAACCGGGGGTTGCTGAAGGAAAAGTTGGTATTGATCAGGAGTACTGGCCGGTCTGTCACCGGCCCATCGTCAAAGGCCTGGCGCCAGCTGGGATGGTAGTAGTCGAAGCGCGGGCCCCCGGTCACGGCGACCTGGCGTTCGGTAATCAGGCCCATTTCCAACAGGTGCCGGGCGAGCACGGGGCCCCACATGCAGACGAAGGAGAGCCGGTGGAAGAGCGCACGGTCAGTCCAGAGCAGTTCGCTGTATGCCTCGGCTGTTTCCCATGCCGCCCCTTCCGTGTCAAGTACTCCCACTCGAATGCCTGCGTCCATCAGGTCACAGGCGAGGCGTGCGTGACTGGGCCGGGCATAATTGAGCACTACGACATCGGGCGCCAGGGTCCAGAGCTGATCGTGCATCAGATTGAGCGGCACCAGGTGGCAGGTGATGCCCTGGCGGCAGAGCT
>DAIMFY010000313.1:0-3083 GCA_036724295.1 Gemmatimonadales bacterium
AGGCGTCGGCGGCGTGGACTCGCTCAATCAGGGAGACGGCATACATCCGACGGCGGCGGGCCAGCAGGTGCTGGCGGAGACCGTCTGGGAAGTGCTGGAGAGGACGCTACGCGCTGGGCGCTGAGCGCGCAGCTCTCAGCGCACAGCCCCCAGCCTCACCACCCCAAACCGCGCATCCGGCCTTCTGGCATAGCGGAGATCGATGATGTGCACGGTGTAGCGGCCCGCGCTACTGTCCACGCTGAATGTTGGGAATCGAGCCCAGCTCAGGAACTCGCGCCCGCGGAGCGATGCTGTCGCCGTTGTCACAGCGGGAAGAGTGGGCGGTACGGCTGAGAAACTCTGGACCGATGCTGGCGAAACATGCGGCCGGCGCAGCCAGTCGAATCGTGCCGTACGATAAACATCTCCCTGTTGCAGCACGATGTCGCGGCGGAATGGATTCAGGAAGACCGGCGCTGCCATGACACGCTGGATGGCTCCTGGGAAGCGCGCCTGCAACTCTCGCCCGGCATCCGCTGCCGCCGCGTGGCCGCTGCCAAGCATCGCGACGATGTAGGCCAGCGTCACCGCCAGCGCCAGCCGGGCCGGCCGTTCCGGCGTGACGTTGCGCTGGCGGGAGCGCCGTTGCGCGCGGCTGGCCCACACCCCGAGGCTCAGGACGAGGATCATCCATGGGTCGATGATGAAGAGTGCGTCACCGTAGGTCCAGTGCCGGCTCCATGGCAACAGCCAGTGCACGCCGTATGTGTTGAGGCTGTCGAGCAGCGGATGACTGAGGACGCCGGCATACGCCAGCAGGAGAACCTGGCCCGGGCGCATGCGCGATGGCAGCACCGCCGAGCTGAGCTTCCGCGACATGGTCTCGAGGAGGAGCAGGGCCAGGGTGAGCAGGAGCGGAAGAATCACCAGCGCAACGACGCCATGGGTCCACCCGCGCCGCCAGTAGAGCGCCGCTTCTGGTCCGTGGATGTAGGCCAGGACATCGATGTCGGGCAGGTTGGCGGCGATGAGCAGGGTGGCATAGCCCATCGCCGTCCGGCGCGCGAGGCCACTCTCGGCGAGGGCCGCGCCCGCCAGGGTGTGACAGAGGTTGTCCATGCGCTCAGGCGCGCCGCTGGGCCGTCATTCCAGTGCCGCGTCCAGCTCCATGGGGACGTTGTTCTTGAGCGCCTGGGAGACCGGACAGCCATTCTTGGCGTCTTCAGCGGCCTTCTTGAACGTCTCGGCGTCCATGCCCGGCACCACGCCGCGCACCTTCAACTTCATGCTGGTGATGCGGAACCCGTCGCCCACCTTTCCGATGGTGCATTCGGCATCAGTGGTAATCCGCGTCGGGGGCGAGCCGGCTGCTTCGAGGCCCAGCGACAGCGCCATGCTCAGGCAGGACGCGTGCGCCGCCGCGATCAACTCTTCCGGATTGGTGCCCTTGGCACCTTCGAACCGGGTAGCGAATGAATAGGCCCCGCTGAACGCGCCGGAGCCCGCCGAGAACTGGCCCTTGCCGGACTTGAGCCCGCCCTCCCAAATCGCCTGTGCCTTGCTGCTTGGCATGTCTGCTCCTTGCAATGTGAATGTCGGAAAGTAGCCGCCTCCATGCCTGGGAGCATCCCTTCCGGCCCGGCAGGGGACCGGGATAGCTTGCCCAGCGTGAGGATGCCTCGACTGCCTGGCGGCGCTACTGCGCTGATGCTCCTGTTCAGCCTGGCAAGCTGCCGAGATGGACGCCCCACGCTCTCGGGCGGCATGGTGGTGCGCGACAGTGCGGGTGTGCACATCGTGCTGAACACCGCGCCGGCGTGGCCGCGCGAGTCGGCGTGGACCGTGGTGGACACGCCCTTCTTCGACGCTGGCGGTTCGCCGGGCACCGATTTCCGGAATATCGTGAGCGTGGTGCACACGCGTGATGGTGCGCTTGCCGTTGCGGACGGTGGCGACCAGCGTATCCGGGTGTTCAATGGGGCGGGTGAGGTCGTGCGGATCCTCGGCGCCCGCGGTTCCGGGCCGGGGGAATTCCGCAGTCTCTCATGGATGGCCTCGGCTGGCGATTCCCTGCTGGCGTATGACGCGGTCGAACGCCGGCTCACCCTCTTCGGCGCCTATGGCCGGGTGCGCACCGCCGCGCTGGACGTGGGCAATGCGCTCTTCAGCATGCCGGTTGGCCGGTTTCGTGACGGCACGCTGCTGGTGGAAGCCGGCGGGCCTCGTTTCCCCTTTCCCGGCCGCCCCGGCCAGGTTCGGCGTGACTCCGCCCTGCTGCTCCGCGTCGACGCGGAGGGGCTGGTACGGGATACGCTTGCGCATGTGCCCTGGAGCGAGAGTTTCGGCGTTGCGCTGGGCAGCGGCGATCGCCGCTTCATGGCGCCAATGCCTCGGCCCTTCGCGCGGCGCACCAGCGCAGTGGTACTGCGCCATGGGTTCGCGGTGGGCGAAGGCGGCGCGTACGTGATCGATGTGTACTCGCATGACGGAACCTTGCAGCAATCGATGCGGCGCAACGTCAGCGGGGCACCGGTGACGCCGGAGGCGATCCAGGCATTCAAGGATGCGCGCCGAGCCATGCCGGCTGGCACCGGCTTGCAGGGATCACTCGATTCTGCGCTGGTGATGGCGCTCGACAGCGCTCCGTTCCCGCAGACAATGCCCGTGTTCGAGCGCGTGCTGGCGGACGAGGCCGCCAATCTCTGGGTGGAAGATTATTCCATCCGGGGAGGGCAGCCTCGCCGCTGGAGCGTCTTCAACGACTCGGGACGATGGCTGGGCAATGTGGCGACACCCGCCCATTTCGATCCGCAGTACATCACCGCGGACGCGCTCTACGGCGTCTGGCGTACGGGCGACGACGTGCCGAGGGTGCGGGGGTATGCGCTGGTGAAATAGGGGCTGGGGGCCAGGGGCCAGGGCGAACGGGTTGAGGCCAGTCTCCCCACCCCGATCCCTAATGCCTAATCCCTGAGCCCTAGCCCGTAGCCCCTAGCCCCTGACGCCTAATCTCTACCTCCGCCTCACCACCATCACTCCCAACCCTGCCAGCGCCAGGGCGAGCGCGGCATTCCTGCCGTCAGCGGGCGCCTGTGCATCGC
>DAIMFY010000314.1:0-3082 GCA_036724295.1 Gemmatimonadales bacterium
CGCGCGTTCTGCGCGCCGCTTTCTTCCAGCTCAAAGATCATGGCAACCCCTTCCGGCACGACTCAGAAGAAATCCTGCAACCAGCGCTTGACGGGAGCGAAATATCGGTCCACACCGAGCGGCCGCCGGCCGCCGGTGCCGAATCCACTTACGAGGGACTGCCGAGCGCCATAGAGCACGAGCCCCACCGGCACCGCAAAGGCCGGCGATTCCACGCTGTCAGCCAGTCCACGCAGGTGCTGACCCGGGACTCCGGCTCGCGCCGGCATGGCAAACACTTCACGCGCCAGTTCCACGATTCCCGGAGCCTGGGCACCGCCGCCGGTCAGGATGACTCCCGCCGGCAGGCGCTGGCTGAAGCCGGCGCGCGTGATTTCGTCGGACGCATATTCCAGCACTTCCTGCATCCGCATGTGCATGATGTGGGCGAGCACGCGCCGGTGCGCGTTGCGCGCACCCTGCCCCGGCGTGCTCGGCAGGTCGAACAGGTCCTGCTCCGGCACCAGCGGCTCATAGGCCGCACCGTACCGTTCCTTCAGCCGCTCGGCATCGAGCTGGGTGACCTGCAGGCCGTGCACGATGTCGCCCGTGACGTGCCCGCCGGCGCAGAGCAGCGACGCGGTGTGGCGGATCTTGCCGCCCTGGAAAATGGCGACGTTGGTGGACCCGCCGCCCAGCTCGATGATGGCGCAGCCCAGCTCGCGTTCATCTGGGGTGAGCACCGCAAGTGACGCGGCCAGCGGCTCCAGCACGAACTCCGCCACCTGATGACCGGCCCGCTCCACGCACTTCCGCAGGTTCTGCATGGCGCTCGAGAGCACGGTGACCAGGTAGACCTCGGCCTCCAGCCGGGAGCCGGTCATGCCGATGGGATCGGTGATGCCGGCCTGCTGGTCGATCAGGTAGTCCTGTGGAATGGCATGCAACAGCTCGTGATCCCGCCCGAAGGAGATGTTGCTCGCCATGTCATTGACCCGCGCCACGTCGCCGGTGCGGATCTCGTCGCCGGTGACACTCACCATGCCGTGGCTGCTGCGGCCGGCGACATGCTCGCCGGCGATGCCACAGTAGATGGCGCCCACTTCCAGTCCGGCCATCCGCTGGGCGTCGCGCATGGCGCGCCCGATGGCCCGGGTCGTTTCCTCGATGTCCCGTACCACGCCGCGCCGGACCCCGGGGCTCCGTTCCACGCCCACGCCGAGGATCTTGGCCGAAGGCGCGCGCGCGTCACCTGTCACCTCCGCGACAATGCCAACGACCTTGGTAGAGCCGATATCGAGCGCGGCGACCAGTCGGTCGGGCTGTACGCTCATGCCCCGCCCCGGACCACGACGGCGCCAGCAAACCGGCCGTCGAGCTCGTCGAACGCCTGACCCTTTGCTGTCAGATCCGCAGCCACCAGCGTCACCGCACGCATCTCCTCGATCGAAGCATCGGGCCGAAAGATGAACTGGCGGCCCTTCACCGTGAGTGCCACATCCGCCCCCCGGAGCCGGGCGGCGGTCACCTCGGCGAACAGCGCCGGATCCAGGCGCCGCATCGCGGCCAGCAGCTTGCCGATCTGTGGTGCCGCGGTGGCAGCCACGGGAAGGTCAGGCGCTGAGCGCGCCGGATCAAAAGGCAGCACCTTGCCAGCCGCGTCCATCAGGCCAAGCGAGCCATTGCTCGGCACCAGCGCCACCGGCACCCGTTCCCGCACGCTGACGACCAGCGTCCCTGGCAGCCGCCTGCCGACCTTTGCCGAGCGTACGCCGGGAATGGCTGAGGCGCGCCGCTCGATCGCGGCCAGGTCGGCGAAGAGGTTCAGCTGCCGGGGCAGCGCCAGCTTCGCGAGCGCGACGTCAGGTGACCCATAGCGGAGCCCGACGAACTCGACACGCCGGACGCGGAAGAAGTCCAGCTGGCGCGCCGCGGCCGGCCCGCCAAACCAGAGCGCCAGCAGCAGGAGCGCGCCCCCCACCCACCAGGGCCACTTCACGCCGGCGCCAGCGCCGAGAGCAACTCGGGGCCGAGCCGGGTGATGTCGCCGGCCCCCAGCGTGAGGACCACGTCACCCGGCCGAAGCTGGGAGCGGACCTGGCTCATGAGCGCCGCGCGCTCGGGCTCGAACGTCACCTGCGCACCGGCCTCCCGGGCCGCGTCGGCCACCAGCTGGCCGGTCACGCCTGCCATCGGCGCCTCGCGTGCACCATAGACATCGGCCACGATGACCACGTCGGCGGCCGCGAGGGCCTGCCCCATGGCCGCGCCGTGCTCCTGGGTTCGTGAATACAAATGCGGCTGAAAGACTGCCACCAGCCGACGCTCCGGGTACGCCTGCCGTGCCGCCGCGAGTGTCGCGACGAGTTCGGAGGGATGATGCGCGTAGTCATCCACGAGGACCACGCCACCCGCTTCACCAAGCCGGTCGAAACGCCGGCCCACACCGCTGAATTCGGCGAGCGCTTCGAGCGCCCGCTCCACTGACCCATCCAAGGCGGCCACGGCTCCCAAGGCCCCGGCAGCATTGCGCACATTGTGCAACCCGGGCACGCTCAGCGTGAGAATCACGCGCCGCCCGCCCGGCAAGGTAACCTCGCTCCGCGAACCGGTCGCATCCTGGGTCACCGCGCCAATGCGCAGCTCGGCGTCGCTGGCGGTGCCGAATCGCCAGACCCTGTTGCGGAGCCCTCGGGCCACACGCCGGGCCCCGGCGTCGTCGGCGCCGATCAGTACGGTGTCCGCGCGACCGGCAAATTCCGCGAATGCTGCCTCAAGCTGCTCGATCGAACCGTAGCACTCGAGATGATCGGGCTCGACGTTATTGACGATGGCGACCGTCGGCTGGAGCGCCAGGAATGCCTTGTCGTATTCGTCAGCCTCAACCACGTAGAGTGCGCTACCGCCAAGGCGCGCATTCCCGCCCCATTCACGCACTCGCCCGCCGGCAAGGCCGGTGGGTGCGAGCCCGGCTGCTTCCAGCGCAGCGGTGGTCATGACGGTCGTGGTGGTCTTGCCGTGAGTGCCGGCCGCACCGACCACCGTCGTGCCGTTGACCAGGCCGCCCAGCGCTTCCTTGCGCGGCACGACGGGAATTCCCGCC
>DAIMFY010000315.1:0-3076 GCA_036724295.1 Gemmatimonadales bacterium
GAGGTCCAAGTTGGGTTCCTGGTACGGGACAGATTACCACGGGTCGACGGTCGACGGTCGACGGTCGACGGTCGACCGTTGACCGTTGACTATTACCGCGACGTCAGTTCCCCCAGCCGCTTCTTCACCGTCGTCACCACCGGCTGCAGGTCGGGATCGGCATTCTTCCACAAATCCACGAAGGCGCCGTAGTACTTGACCGCCTGCGCGGTGTCGCCCCTGGCGTCGTACAGCTCGCCGAGACGCTTGTTGACGGCGGCGCTGGCGGTGTAGTCCAGGTTCCGGCGGGACGCCGGTTCGGCGAAGTAGGAAGTGAAGTAGGCGATCGCCGAGTCGGGTTTACCCATCCGGTCGTACACGCGGCCAACGTTGTAGTCGCCACAGGCGGTGCATTCCATGGGCGCTCCATCCGGCCCCACCTGCGCAGCCCGGAACAGGCGCAGCGCATCCTCGTACTTGTTCTCGGCGAGCGCGATTTCTCCCTTGACGGTCGCGAAGACCGGCAATGAGTCGGGGGCCGCCGCCCACCTGGGATTCTCGGCCTTGCTCCGGACCAGCATATCCCGGGCACGATCCGGCCGGCCCGCCAGCGCGTACAGCGTGGCGATCCAGGAATACGGGCGGACCTGCGGCGAGGCGTCCAGCCAGCCCTTGCTGGCGACGAGCTGGTCCAGGAGCCGGGCGCCCTCGGCGCCGCGTCCCCGATAGCGGATGTCGTTTTCCGCCTCCACGATGCCGTGCACATCGGGGTATCCCCCGCGCGCCGAATACAACTGCACCTGTTCGCTGTCTACTGCACCGGAGGCCCGAAGCTGCCCATGCAACTGGGTTTGCCCTGCGAGCCAGTACAGGGAGACCAACCTCAGCGAGGAGTTGCCGGAGTGATGTGCGGCTTCAGCCAGGCGGCGGGCGGAATCGGGCCTGGCCTGGGCGAGGAGAGTGAAGTACCTCGCCTGGGTAGCGTAGAAGGTCGATTGTGGATCGGTGCCCAGCTGGTCCAGCGTCCGCGCGGCGGAATCTCCCTGGTCAGCGAACGCAAGGAGAAGCGCAAGGAAGGCTCGCGACCTGACATCCATCTTGAGCCGCGCATAACGCTCGGCGTAGTAGACCGCGCTGTCGAACTGGCGGCGCCTCTCGAAGAGCATCGCGAGCTGATGCAGCGCGGTGGCGTCGTTCGAGTCAGCGGCGAAGACGCGCTGGTAGGAGGCGAGCGCCTTGCCCCGATCTGCCAGGGAGCTGGAACCCTCGTAGGCGTTGCCGAGCACCAGGTATTTCTCCCGCTCCGGCAGGCGGTCGGAGTACTGCACGGCTCGGGTGACGGCTGAGTCCACCGCGAGCGGAGAATACCCGGCGTTGTAGAGGGCGACTCCGAGCTTTCGCCAGGCCAGTGCAAAGGTGCTGTCCAGTGCTACCGCCTCGCGCGCGGCCCGCACCGCCTCGTCATAATTGCCCGTTACGTCATTGGCGATCACCGCATCGCTGAACCTGCGCAGCGCCTGAAGCGACGAGGTGGTGGCCTGCTCCAGCGGCACGGTGTGCTGGACATCCTTGAGCGATTCCCCGATCCGGCTGCGAAGCTGGCGGGTCAACTTGTCCACCACCTTGAGCAGCCCGTCCAGGCCGCTGGCAGTGCCCTGCACACTGGCGAGCGTAGACCCATCGTGCGCACTGGTCAGGTCGAGGCTGACGGCGTAATCGCCGCCCGAATGCGCCAGCCGTCCCCCCAGCACTGCGGTCGCGCCAGCCCTGGTGGCAACCTCGCGGGCCACGATCGGCTCGAGCCGGGTGTCACGGGGCCGCTTCATGAGCTGGAGCACGTCGGCAATCACGGCTGGCTCGACCGGCCGCACCGACTTCGACTGACTCAGCGCAGCGCGGACTGCCTCGGAGAGGATTGGCCCCAGCGACGAGTCGGATGGCGGCACCGCGATCTCGGCCACGACCACCTGGTCGTTGAGTCCGAGCCGGCCACTGGCAAAGAGCGAACCCCACGGTCCGATGCCCAGCCCGCGCAGGACCATGAACCCCGCCACCACCAGGACGAACGCGCCCACCGCGATTATCCCGCTGCGGATCGTGCGCTGCCAGGTAAGATGCGGGCTTGCCTTGAGAGCGACGGTTGCCATCGTGCCGCTGGGCGCGCGGGTGACGGAGCTGCCGCCGGGGGTGAGCGTGGGCGTCGCCATGGCGGTATGTCGCGCCACCCGCTGGACATAGGCGGTGGCGAGGAGCGCCGGAAGCCCCAGTGCCATGACCAGGATCGCGCCGGGAAAGACCCAGTCCGGCAAGCCGATACCCACCACCGCTGCCTTGGCGACGATGGCCACCGCGAGCAGTGCCAGCACGTACCAGCCGAGCGCCTTCTTGAGCATGCCGGCGCCGCCGAAGATCATGGCGCCGCTTCCAGGCGTGGCACTGTTGTCGAGGATGGGAAGCAGCTCGGAGGCGGACGCCGGCCGGGACGACGGTTCCTTGGCCATGAGCTGCGCCACCAGCATGGATAGTGCGGGCGGGCAGTCGGGGCGGATGGAGGCCACCGGCGGGGCCACCTCGGTCAGGTGCGCCGCCAGCACTTTCTGGGGGGCGCGGTCGCCGAAGGGCTGCTGTCCGGTGAGCAGCTCGAACGCCATGCAGCCGAGTGCGTACAGGTCCACGCGCTGGTCCAGTCCCGGATCGCCCGCCACCTGTTCCGGCGCCATGTAGGCCGGCGTGCCGAGGGAGGTGCCCAGCTGGGTGAGCGTCGCGCTGTCGCCACCGCCGGTCCGGGAGGCGCTGATGGCCTTGGCGATACCGAAATCGGTAACCACGGCAGCGCCACCCGAAAGCAGTACGTTGTCGGGCTTGATGTCGCGATGGATGACACCGCGGCTGTGCGCGTACACCAGCGCGCGGCTGACGTCGCGCAGGATGGTCACGACTTCGGAGATCGGGATGGGACCACGTGCGAGGCGAACGCGGAGCGATTCGCCCTCGACAAAGGGCATGGTGAAATAGGGAATTCCGCCAAGTTCGCCTGCGGCAAGCAGCGGGACGATGTTGGCCTGCTGCAGCGAGGCCGCCAGGCGGATCTCCCGCT
>DAIMFY010000316.1:0-3071 GCA_036724295.1 Gemmatimonadales bacterium
AGCTCTACGGAATAGCCGACGGGCGTCATGCGGAATGGTTCACGGGTCACGGTGGCTTCTCTCGCGGCGGGCGCGTCCTGAGTGCGGGTGCCGCACGCGGCGACCGCAGCGAGCACAATGAGACCCAGCCCGCGCCTGGCATAGCTCATGGTTCACCCTTCCAGATACGAAATTCACTGATGGCTGTCGCCGAGGGGGGAGCGTGCTCCAGGACGACGCGCATGCGGTTGGTCTCGACGGGAGCGAACCAGACCGTATTCATGGCCGAGGCCTCGGGTGAGACCGGCAGCCGACGCTGGTCCGTAACATCCTGCCAGCGTGTGCCATCCCAATATTGCACAAGGTAGCTCTTCGGCGCAGCCAGTGACCTGCCGTCTCCAACGAAGTGAACTTCAGCACGCGACACTCGCGTCGGCGCCTGCCACTCCACCTGCAGCCAGTCAGTCCGGTTGGGAGTGCCTCGTGCCGACCATGGGTTGTCGCTGTAGCGCGTATAAGCGACTACCCCGTCAATGGCCGCCTCGACGTGGGACTCGGGCGCCGTATAGGAGGCCGACACCCTCGGAAATCCCGCGTCCGAGGTGTTGACTGCCACGTCGCCCGGCTCCTCAGCTGGCTCGGCGAACGGCGCCGCCGCGTGGGCCCATGCCTCGATCTCAGTGAGGCCGGTGGACATTCCCGGCCGATGCACGAGAATCAGCCGGAAACGGCTGGTGCTGACCGAGTCGAACGTCACGGTGTTCGCCCGGCGGCCCTGCGGCTCAGCTGGCTCACGGTGCTGGCCCGGGATCTCATCCCAGGTGCCATCGTGCCACCACTGCAGCGCATACGCTGCCGGTGGCATGACCTTCGTGCTGTCAGCGAGAAAATGGAGGGCAACCCGTTCCAGCGGCCGCGGCACGCCAAAGTCAATGGTAATCGTGGCGGCGGGAAGGCCCGACCCCTCGTCGGTCCACCGGTTGGGTGGTGACTGATCATACCAGATATTGCCATCAACGAGGAAATCGGGCGGCGTGGACGGAGCGCTGTACGATGCGGTGATGGCGGGAAACGCACCTCGCCCGTTGTTGACCGCAAAGTTGGCCGGCCGGTCCACCGGCGCGAGCGCCGGAGCCGGGCCCATGGCAGCCGCCACCCTTTCCAGCGAGTCAGCGTGGGCCAGGCGCTTGCCCTGCACGTAGAGCGAGAGCCCCGCGCCATGACCATAGTGGCTGCCGTACCGGTCCCACACGACCATCACGTCACGTCCACGATACCGCACATTGTCGAGCGCAAACCAGTCCCACGTGCCCGGTGCCAGCGGATTCACCTCCAGTGTGTCGTCACCCCGTGGCCGGAGTCCCACGAGCCCGGTTATGACCAGGTCCACGTAGGTAGAGTGGAAATAGTGCTCGCTGTGGTCGTACGTGTCGTGGCCCTTCCACGACCCGGTGAAGGGATTCGCGGCCTCGGCGACGTAGGGCCGGCCATTCTTGCGCTGGTCCAGGCTGTATTGCCGGAGCAGGCGGAAATAGTCGGCCTTGGTCACGACGTCCTGATGATAATTGTCCAGCAGGTTGGCCATGGCGGTAAGCGTCTGGCTGGTGGCGTACGGCCACGCGTTGCCGCTCCAGACGCAGCAGACGTCGGACACCATGAATTGGGGATCGTGGCGCTCCACCGTGGTGGGCCCGAACGGCGCGGCAAAGCCGGCGGTATCCATCAGCGCATACCACGCCGCCTCATACCCCGGGTCGGGCAGGTTGAACTGCCAGGGGACGTAGCCGATCAGCTCCCGTCCATGCGGGTCGCCCGCATACGGCCCCGTCTGATAGGTGAGCGTGCCGGCCTTGATGCCGCCCTTCTCGTCGTGCGCAAACTGATGGAAGAAGAATTGTTGCGTGGAGTCCCACAGCTCCTCCTGCACGCGGGCCTTGAGGTCGTCGGCGCGACGGGTGTACAGCTGAGTGATCGTCGAGAGGTCGAGAGGTCGAGGGGCCGAGAGGTCAAGCCGCCCCTTCGCTGCGCTCACGGCAAGCTCGGCCTCCGAGTCGCGGGGCCGCCGGGTTTCCGAGTGACCGAGCAGCCGCGCCGCCGAGGCGATCGCCCGGGCATCGGCGTACATGTAGCTGTTCAGCGTCGGCCGGTACCCTTCGGCGCCGCTGAATTCGTCGGCAGTCTGCCGGCTGTTGATGTTGGTTTCCATTCCGTCGTGCATCCCGTCCCAGCGGAACATCTGGTGTGCCGAATCCCAGTGTTCCATTTTCCAGCCCTCGTACTGCTCGAGCATGTGGGGCAGCATGCGACGGAGAAATGCCGAGTCGCCGGTGACGAGATAGGCGGCCCACACCGCGTCGCCATACCAGTTGCTGTAGCTCCTGGGCTCGGCGCCTGGCGTCTCGAACCAGTAGGCGGCAAAGTCCTCGACGTAGCGGCGATTGCGGAGCCACCGCGTTTCGTATATCTGGTGGCCCAGCGGGCAGCTGATGGCGCCATAGGCACCGGACCAGAAGGGGCGATCGATGAACTCGGTAATGGTGTAGCCTGTCTCGGGTGAGCCATAGGTCAGGTGCCTGGTGACGAGCTCCCAGCGGTAGTAGTAGGTGGCGTTGATGGCGGAGTCGGGCGAGTCGAAGAACGGGATGTTGTGCTGGTACCAGTCCCAGTCGCGGTTGTCCCACCATGGCTGCTGGTTCAACATCGCCTGATGATCGAGTACGGGTGGCGCCGGGCGGCATCCGGTGAGCGCAAGAAGGCAGGCCGCGAGCCGGTATCTATTCAGCGGAGTGCCCCGCTGCGTGATGATCGTGGCGCTGGAAGGCGAGAAAGTCGTGGACGGCGCGGACGGCCAGCGAATCAGTAGTGCGGATCCTCACCTGCCCCCCGCGAGGGAGCGTATCGAAGAAATACCGGATGGATGCCTGACGCGCGGCCATGACTTCGGTGCCCGGCACCTGCGTGGCATGCACAAATCCCGGCAACGCAAAGTCACCGTCGGCGAAGGCACGGGCGATACGCTGGAGGTGCACGCGGATGATCGCGGTGCCGGCGCTGTCCACGGAATCACGCTGGAGCACAATGCGGCCGCCGTC
>DAIMFY010000317.1:0-3065 GCA_036724295.1 Gemmatimonadales bacterium
CTTACCACACGACGGCGAGCAGCTCGCCGCCGAGGTTCTGGGTGCGCGCGTCGCGGTCGCTCATGAGCCCGCGCGACGTGCTCACGATGGCCATGCCCAGCCCGTTCTTGACGCGGGGAATCTCGCGGCTCTTGACATAGCGCCGGAGCCCGGGCGTCGAGACCCGGCGGAGTTCCCGGATCACGGGCGACTCGTCGTGATACTTCAGGTACAGCCGGAGCACGCCGTGCGCCCCGTCATCGAGGACCTTGAAGTCCGCGATGAAGTGATTGTCCTTCAGCAGCCGCGCCATCTCGCCCTTGAGCTTGCTCACCGGCATGTCCACTCGCCGGTGGCCCGCTGCGCAGGCGTTGCGGATGCGCGTCAGCATGTCCGCTACGGGATCTGTCAGGCTCATCGCACCCTTCCCTTACCAGCTGGCCTTGCGCACGCCGGGGATCATCCCCTGCAGTGCGAGATCGCGGAAGCAGATCCGGCAGAGGCCGAACTTGCGCAGTACCGCGCGCGAGCGGCCGCACCGCTGGCAGCGCCGCACTACTCGCGACTTGAATTTTGGCGTGCGCTTGGCGCGCTCGATCCAACACGTCTTCGCCATGGTTCTCCCAAATGCCTCTTTGAAGGTCGTACGTCGTATGTCGTACGTCGTACGACTTATGACGTACGACTCACGCCCACCTTGGGCTGCTCGCCCCGGAACGGCCACCCGAGCTCCCGGAGGAGCGCCATGGCCAGGTCGTCCCGGTCGGTGCTGGTGACAATGGTGATGTCCATGCCGTGGATCTTCTCGACCTTGTCGAAGTTGATCTCGGGGAACATCATCTGCTCCTTGATCCCGAACGTGTAGTTGCCCCGGCCGTCGAAGCTGCGGCTCGGCAGCCCGCGGAAGTCGCGAATGCGCGGCACCGCCAGCGAGATGAACCGGTCGAGGAACTCCCACATGCGCGCGCCGCGGAGCGTGACGCTGCAGCCCACCGGCATCCCGGCCCGGAGGCCGAAGTTGGCGATGGCCTTCTTGGCCCGGGTGGTCACCGGCCGCTGGCCGGTGACCAGCGCCAGTTCCTCGAGCGCCGACTCCAGGGACTTGGGGTTCTTGGACGCGTCCCCCATGCCCACGTTCAGCACCACCTTCTGCACCGTCGGGATCTGGTGCACGTTGCCGAGCCCGAACTCCTGCTGCAGCCGCCCCCGGACGGTGTCCAGGTAGAACTGCCGGAGCCGCGGCACGCCGGCGGCCGCCTTCGGCGCCGCGTCCACGGCGTACGAGGCCTTGCCCTTGTCCTTGGACGAGGCCTTGGGCGCCTTGGCCTGCTCTGCTGTCTTTGCCATGACTACCGGCTCCTCGGGATCGCGGCCCCGGAACGGACGCTCACGCGCTCGACCGTGCCATCGGCATCCTTCACCCGACGCACCCGCGTCGGCGCATTCGTCTTCGGGTCAATGAGCATGGCCTTCGAGTGGTGAATCGGCGCCTCACGCCGCACGATCCCGCTCGTCTGCCCGCTCTGGGTGGCGCGCACGTGCTTGGTGACGACGTTCACCCCTTCGATGGTGATGCGGCCGGTCTTGGGGAAGGTGCGCAGCACCTTGCCCCGCTTGCCGGCGTCGTCGCCCGAGATCACCTGGACGGTGTCGCCCTTGGTGATCCGCAGCCGGTGGCGCACCACCGGCTTCTGCCGCGCCCGCTTTGCCTTCCGGTAAACCAGCGGCTTCATGCTACAGTACCTCCGGCGCCAGCGAGACGATCTTCATGTATCGCTTGTCGCGCAGTTCGCGCGCCACCGGGCCGAAGATGCGCGTGGCCCGGGGCTCGCCCTGATCGTTGATGAGCACGGCCGCGTTTTCGTCGAACCGGATGTAGGAGCCGTCCTTGCGGCGGACTTCCTTGGCCGTCCGGACGATGACCGCCTTGGCCACGTCGCCCTTCTTCACCTGGCCGGTCGGGATCGCGTCCTTGATCGCGACGACCACCTTGTCGCCCAGCCCTGCATAGCGGCGACGGCTCCCGCCCAGCACGCGGATGACCAGCGCGCGGCGCGCGCCCGAATTGTCCGCGATCCGGACGATGGTTTCCTGTTGGATCATTTGGCCCGCTCCACGATTTCCACCACGCGCCACCGCACCGTCCTGGCGATGGGCCGGGTTTCCATGATCCGCACCGTGTCGCCTGCCTTGGCGTCCATTTCGTTGCGGGCCTTGCAGGTGCTCGTCCGGGTGACCTGCTTCCCGTAGATCGGGTGCGCGAAGCGCCGCACGATCGAGACGGTCACCGTCTTGTTCATCTTGTCGCTCGTGACCACACCCTGGCGGGTCTTGCGCCGCGCCCGGCTGGTCGTCGTCTCGTCCGTCATTCCTTCGTGCCTCCGGCCACGCCGGCCCGCGCGCGGATCGCGGTCATGACCCGTGCGACATCGCGCCGCAGGGTGCGGAACTGCATCGGGTTGTCAATCGCCTCGGTCGCCGACCGGAAGCGCAGGTTGAACTGCTCGGCGCGCAGCGCCAGCAGCCGGTCCCGGAGCTCGTCGTCCGAGAGCTCCTTCAGTTCGCTGGTGGTCAGCACGTCAGAGCTCCTCGCGGTGCACGAAGCGGGTCTTGACCGGCAGCTTGGCCGCCGCGAGCGCCATGGCCTTGCGGGCCAGCTCCTCGGTCACCCCTTCGATCTCGAACAGCACCCGGCCCGGCTTCACCACCGCCACCCAGCCTTCCGGGTTGCCCTTGCCCTTGCCCATGCGGGTCTCGGCCGGCTTCCTGGTGATCGGCTTGTCCGGGAAGATCCGGATCCACACCTTGCCGCCGCGCTTCATCTCGCGCGTCATGGCGACACGGCTCGCCTCGATCTGGCGGTTGGAAACCCAGCCCGGCTCGAGTGACACCAGGCCAAACTCGCCGAAGGAGACGCTGCTGCCGCGATAGGCCAGACCGCGGGTCTTGCCCTTGAACTGCTTGCGAAACTTGATCCGCTTGGGTGAGAGCATGGCTCAGCCCCCCGTGCTGTAGGTGCGGCCGCCCATGTCCTCGACGACTTCACCCTTGAAGATCCAGACCTTGATGCCGATGGTGCCGTACGT
>DAIMFY010000318.1:0-3060 GCA_036724295.1 Gemmatimonadales bacterium
CGCGCCACCGGCATGTCCTGGTGGTCGGTGGTCGTGGTTCCGATGTCGGCGGCGCTCCTGGTGCTCGGCGTGCGCGCCTCCCGCGTCGAGAAGCGCAACCATCAGCTGCTGCGCCAGCGGGACGAACTCGCCGCCCAGCTCGAACACCGCATCAGCGAGCTGTTCACCCTCCGCGAGCTGGGCTACGTGCTCTCCGAGTCGTTCCAGCCTGATCGCATCGTCGAGCAGGTGGTGCGCTATCTGCGCCGGTTCATAGAAGCGCAAGGCGTCATGGTCGTGCTGACGGAGGACGATCGCTGGCTCCGGATCGTGGCCGCCGAGGGTTCGCTCGCCGAAGCGGTGGGACGGCGGGTTCCCCGGAGCGACGTATCGCTGCTGACGGCGGCACTCGACCGCGGCCGCATCGAAGTGGACCAGCGACTGGATTCGGCGGACGTGCGGGTGCTCTATGACCTGCTGGTCCGGTCGGCCGCGGTGGTGCCGCTCCGCTCCCGCAACGAAACCCTCGGCGCCATCGCCGTGACGGATCATGCCAGAGGCCCGTTCAGCACCGAGGACCTCTGGCTGCTCTCGACCGTCGCCACCAGCGCCTCGGTCGTCCTCGCCAACAGCAGGCTCTTTGCCCGGGTGGAGCATGGCCGGCTTCAGTGGGAAACGGCGTTCGACGCGTTGCGGGAAGGGATCGCCGTCCTCAATGCCGACGGAACCATCCAGCGCGCCAACCAGGCCCTCGCCACGATGGCGGATGCGCAGACGACGGAACTGCAGGACAAGGCGTTTGCGCCCCTGCTCTTCAAGGATCCGGGGCCCGCGCTCACGTACATGCGCGAGGTCCAGGCCCAGGGCGCCGCGTCGGCGCCGAGCGCAACCGCAGGCCGGAATGGCGGGCTGCTGCGCCTGACCCTGGCGCCGCTGGGCGGCGCCTTCGGCCACGGGGCAATGGTGGCGCTGGTGGAAGACGTCGCAGTGCAGCGGGCCATGGAGGCCCAGCTGATCCAGAGCGAGAAGATGGCGGCCATCGGCCAGCTCGTCTCGGGCGTCGCCCACGAGCTGAACAATCCGCTCACGTCGATCGCCGGCCTCGCCGAGCTGCTGCTGGAGAGCGAACCGCTGCCCGACTCGCCGCGGCAGCATATTCGCATCATCCACGACCAGGCGGAGCGAGCTGGCCGCATCGTGCGCAACCTGCTCACGTTCGCGCGCAAGGAAACCGCCCAGCAGGCGGTGGTGGACCTCAACGAGGTCGTAGGGCGCACTGCGTCGCTGGTGGCGTACGACCTGCGGCTGCGGGAAATCGAGGTCGAGAACCAGCTGTCGGGCCATCCCGTCCTGGTCCACGGCGATCCGCACGAGCTGCAGCAGGTCCTGCTCAATCTCCTCACCAATTCAATCCACGCGCTCGCCGGCCTGCCGGCCGGACGCGAGCGCCGCGTCACGCTCCGGACCCACAAGCTCAACGGCGACGCCGTGCTCGAGGTGATGGACACAGGCGACGGCGTGCGGGAGGATCATCGCCCTCGGCTGTTCACGCCATTCTTCACCACCAAGCCCGCCGGCGAGGGCACCGGGCTCGGCCTGTCCCTGAGCTACGGCATTGCGCAGTCCCATGGCGGCAGCCTCAGCTACCGGAGCGCGCCGACGGGCGGCGCCAATTTCGTCCTGGCGCTCCCACTGGCGAGCGCGCCCCGTGCCGGATCGCTCGGCGGCGGCGCCCGTCATATTCTCGTCGCCGGCGACGACCCCGCCATCCAGCGCCTGGTCAGTGCGCTCTTCGCGCCCGACGGGCACGTCGTCCACGCGGCGCCGGAAGCTGGCCAGCTCCCGGCCCTGATCGCGGAACGCGACTACGACATGGTGGTGGCGGACGGCGATGCACGGATCGACCAGGCCACCTCCGTCGTGGAGCTGTTGCGGAGCGTCCGGCCAGCCTGGCGAAGTCGCACGGTCGTGATCGGAACGCTGCCTGACGACACCAACCCGCCGCGAAGCCTCAGCAAGCCGCTCGACATCCGGCGCCTCAGGCAGATGGCGGAGGAGATTTTGAAGACGGGATGACGGGATGGGCGGGATGGGCGGGATGGGCGGGATGGGCGGGATGGGCGGGATGGGCGGGCCGAAGCTCGCCCGATCGTCACCCCGACGAAAGTCGGGGTCCAGCGAGCGATCTTCGCAAAGGCATCTCGCTGATGGCCGTATCGTTACGGTGGCGTAGGAACCTGCCCATCCAGCCCATCCCGGCCATCTAATACCCTGCTTCCCTCGCCGGGCGCCACGGGTCCACGCGGATATCACCTCGGATCTGGCGGCGGGCTGCCTCGGCATCGGCTGTTGCCCAATAGTTGCCACCGGCGTCGAGATGATCGGCCACGATGAAGAGCCGGGCGGCCCGCAGGAAGATATTGTCCCGCACCGTCGCGTCGGCTGAGGCCGAATCCACCACCAGCCCGTCACCCGCGCCATCGAAGATGTTCCCGCGCAGCCGGGTCCGCTCGCTCCGCTGCAGCACCACGCCGCGATCCAGCCGGGCCAGGTAGTTGCCATCCACGTTGGAGTCCCGGCTCCGCCGGGCAGCGGTGTCCGGTGCAAAGAGCCGTACACCCACCTGGCCACCCACGATCGTGTTGCGGGCGATAACGTTGTCCTGTCCGTGCTCGATGGCGACACCGGCAGTCCGGGTTCCGATGATCAGGTTCCCGGCGACGACATTGGCAGTGGAGTAGCCGAGCCAGAAACCGTAGTCGGCACTGTCAGCGCGATTGTGGAGGAACGAGTTGCCGAAACTGAACGTGGATTCGAAGGCGTTGTGCCAGGCTCCGGTCGCATCGTTCCGGATGACCAGGTTGCCGGTGGACGGGTTCACCCCAGGCGGCTGGCCGCTCAGGAAGAAGCCGTCCCCGGAGAATGAGAGGTCATTGTCGGCGATGATGTTGGAATCGCTGGCCTCACGCAGCAGAATCCCGGCCGAATCGCAGCCCCGGTGATAGCGGGGGCTCTCGCACCGCACGTTGTGGTGCGCCTCGTTGCGGGCGATCATGCTGTGCGACGAGTGCCAGAGGCTGA
>DAIMFY010000319.1:0-3050 GCA_036724295.1 Gemmatimonadales bacterium
CCTACTTCACGCCATGCCCGATGGTCCGGCCGATGGAGATTTCGCCGTTGTCGATGCGGAGGTTGAAGCCGCATTCGGGATTGGTGCAGACCCACGCCTTGTACATGATTGGCGCACCATCCCGTCCGTAGTCGGACAGGGGGATCAGTCTCCCGGTGGTGCACTTCTGACAGACCGGCCATTCCCGCTGCTCCATGCATCCCTCCGTCAGCCCGTCGCGGTTTTGGGAACTCCCTGCCAGTCGTAGTGGCCGCCGAACACATCGGCAAACTCGTAGACCGCGGCGAAATCGGATTCGCGGTCTCCGGGCTGGGTCACAAGCAGCCCGACGTCCACCAGCGTATAGACAATCCGGCCGAAATCGTCGGTGCGCCCGACGCCCCAGTGCGACAGCACCGTTTCGGCCATGAGCCCGAACTGCTGCACCGCAAAACTGTGGCAGGCCCACGCCAGCTCGGCTCCGCTCACGTGCCGCCGCGCCTCCAGCCCTGATTGAAGGTACTCCACGGCGGCGAGCACGAACAGATAGGCCCGCTCATCGTAATGACCCCCATGCTGGCGGATCCGCGCCATGACGCTGTCGGAGAACTGCAGTTCGTTCATACGGCGACGCGCGGCCTCGCGGCGTAAAGTGGGTAGAGTGCCGTCAGTTCGTGTACCTCGTGCCGGATTCCTCGCAGCGTTGCCTCGTCCTGCCGCTCGAGCGCGAGGGCAATGAAGCCGGCGATGCGCTCCATTTCCGCGACACCCATGCCGCGGGTGGTGAGCGCCGGGGTGCCGATCCGGATGCCGCTCGTGACAAAAGGCGACTGGGGATCGTCGGGCACGGTGTTCTTGTTGACGGTGATGCCAGCCTGGCCAAGCAGCTGTTCCGCCAGTTTGCCGGTGAGGGCGCGCCGGCGCAAGTCCACCAGCATCAGATGCGTGTCGGTGCCGCCCGAGACGATATCGAATCCCGCCTCCATCAGGCCGTTGGCCAGCGCGCGGGCATTCTCCACCACACGCGCCGCGTAGCGCTGGAACTCGCTGGTCTGCGCCTCGCCGAATGCCACCGCCTTGGCGGCAATGATGTGCTGCAACGGACCACCCTGGGTGCCGGGAAACACCGACTTGTCCACCGCCTTGGCGAGGTCGGCCTGGCAGAGGATCAACCCGCCCCGCGGGCCACGCAGCGTCTTGTGCGTGGTGCTGGTGACGACCTGTGCGTGGGGAACGGGCGAGGGATGGACGCCGCCGGCCACCAGTCCGGCGAAGTGAGCCATGTCCACCAGCAGCGTAGCGCCCACTTCGTCGGCGATGTCGCGGAAGAGGGCGAAGTCGATGATGCGCGCGTAGGCACTCCCCCCGGCGATGATCAGCCCGGGCCGCTCGCGGCGAGCCAGATCGCGCACCATGTCGTAATCGATCCGGCCGGTGGCCGGCAGCACGCCATAGTGCACTGCGCGCCAGATGGTGCCGCTGTGGCTCACCTTGGCGCCATGCGTCAGGTGGCCCCCGTGCGGAAGCGACATGCCGAGCAGGGTGCTGCCCGGTGGCAGCACAGCCATGAAGGCGGCAAAATTGGCCTGCGCACCGGAGTGGGGCTGCACATTGGCGTGATCGGCCGAGAACAGGCTGCACACACGGTCGATGGCCAGCTGCTCGACCTGGTCCACCACCTCGCACCCACCGTAGTACCGCCTGCCCGGATAGCCCTCCGCGTACTTGTTGGTGAGTGGTGTGCCGGCGGCATCGAGCACGGCGCGGCTGGCGAAATTCTCGCTCGCGATCAGCTCGAGTCCCTCACGTTGGCGGGCGAGTTCCTGGTCCACCAGCCGGGCCACGATCGGGTCGCCCTCGCGGAGGGTGGCATTGAGATCTAGAGGCATGCAAGCTCCGCGATGATGACGCGGGACGCGAAACGCGGGACGCGGGTCATTGCGAGGAGGCGAGGCCGACGAGGCAATCGGGTAGCCGGTGTATGGATCGTCGACGACCCGATTGCTTCGGGCGCTGCGCGCCGTCGCAATGACGACCGAAGGCAGACGACCGTCGACGTGCCAGCCGTCCGGCCATCCAGCCGTCCCGTCATAGTGCTCACCGCCGCCCGCTCAGCCAGAGCTTGTCGAGCCCGTTGACCGCGGCGATGCGCTCCTCTGCCAGCCGGTCGGCGGCGCGATAGGTCGGGATCCCGTCGCGCTTGGCGATGGCAAAGATCCGCTGGATGGTGTCGTAAATCTCGCCGGCCTTCTTGTGGGATCGCTCCTCGGGCCACTTGTGCAGCTCGCCGTACACATTGATCAGCCCACCGCCATTGATGACATAATCGGGGGCGTAGCTGATGCCGCGGTCGTCGAGGATATCGCCATGCCGTTCTTCCGCCAGCTGGTTGTTGGCGGCGCCGGCGATCACTTCGACCTTGAGGCGCTTGAGCGTGTCGTCGTTGATCGTCGCGCCCAGCGCACAGGGCGCGTAGATGTCGCCCTTGGCGTCATAGATCGCGTCGGGCTCGACCGCCTGGGCTCCGAATTCTTCCACGACCCGCCGCATCTTGTCACGGTCGATGTCAGTCACCACCAGCGTTGCGCCCTCGGCGTGGAGGTGGCGGCTCAGATAGTAGGCCACCTTACCCGCCCCCTGCACCAGCACCACCTTGCCCGAGAGGTCATCGGAACCCCAGTGGGCCTTGGCGGTCGCTTTCATCCCCATGTACACGCCGAAGGCCGTGACCGGAGACGGATCGCCCGAGAGACCCATCAGTCCAGCGACGTGGTTGGTCTCCAGTCTGACGAATTCCATCTCCATCGGGCTGGTGCCGACGTCCTCGGCCGTGATGTAGCGCCCGTTGAGCGACTCGATGAACCGGCCGTGGGCCCGGAAGAGCGGCTCGCGGTCAGCGCGCTTGTTGTTGCCAATGATGACCGACTTGCCACCGCCCAGGTTCAGCCCGGCCACCGCGGCCTTGTACGTCATGCCGCGTGCGAGCCGCAGGGCATCAATGATGGCCGCGTCAGTATTCTCGTACTGCCAGAATCGCGTTCCGCCCAGCGCCGGCCCCAGCGTGGTGTCGT
>DAIMFY010000320.1:0-3048 GCA_036724295.1 Gemmatimonadales bacterium
AATACGGCCGACTTCTGGAGCGGTGCGGCGATCGTGTCGCCACCGGCTATCGTCTCGCGTGACTCCATGACCGCGTCATGGATGACCCGGTTGCCGGCGGTCTTGGCGGTGATCTCGAGGCCGTCGAGGATGCTGACGCCGGAGCTGATCAGGGTGCCAAGCGTCCGGGTGAAGCGTGACACGGCCGACTTCCGGAGCAGGTCGCCCAGGACCGGCGCCTTGAGCAGCAGCGTGTCAATATGCTTGCGTCCGTTGGACGAGGCATGGTAGCGCTTGAGGGCGAAGACCGAGACGCCGATGACCGCGAGGATGGCCCACCAGTAGTGAATGAGGATCTGCGACATGCCGATCACGATCCGGGTCGGCAGGGGCAGCTCCATGTTGACCGACGCGAACATGCTCTGGAAGGTCGGAATGACGAAGATGAGCAGCACGGCCACGGCGGTCGCCGCCACCGACATGATGACGCCCGGGTAGATCATCGCGCTCTTCACCTTGCGGATCAGCGCGTCGCTCTTTTCCAGGAAGGTGGCAAGGCGGAGCAGGATGGTGTCGAGGATACCGCCCGCTTCGCCGGCGGCCACCATGTTCACGTAGAGACCGCTGAACGCCTTCGGATGCTTGGCAAAGGCATCGGCCAGTGTGTTGCCGCTTTCCACGTCGTAGACCACCGCCTTGGTGGTCTCCTTGAGCGACTTGTTCTCGGTCTGCTGGGCCAGGATCGTCAGCGACTGCACCAGCGGCAGGCCGGCGTTGATCATGGTCGCGAACTGGCGCGTGAAGATGACGATGTCGCGCGTCTTGGGCTTGGGCGACCCGCCGAACTTGATGGCCTTGGGCGCCTGGCGCACGCTGACCAGCATCATCCGGTTCTTGCGCAGGTGCGCATTGACCTCTTCCGGGCTCTGGGCCTCGAGCTGGCCCTTCTGGATCTGGCCCGTCTGGTTGCGCGCGGTGTATTCGTAGAGCGGCATCGCAAATCTCCTCGTGAGCGCGGCCATCGAGCCGCAAGGGGGCGCACCGCCGTGCGCCCGTACGGTCAGCGCCGTCCGCCAGCCATGGCGGTCATGCGGGCACCCTTGTCTCCGTGGCCGTCGGCCTCGTCCAGCGATTTCTCGCCGATGGCGCGCAGGAATTCGTTGGGCTCGGGCGACACCCGGAGGCATTCGTCCTGGGTCACTTCCCGCGACATGTACAGCTGGTACAGCGCGTCATTCATGGTCTGCATGCCGTGCTTCTTGCCGGCCTGCATCGCCGAGTAGATCTGGTGCACCTTGTCGTCGCGGATGAGCGCGCGGATGGCGGGCGTGGCCACCATGATCTCGGCCGCCATGGCGCGGCCGCGGCCGCTGGCCTTCTGCAGCAGCGTCTGGGTCAGCACGCCCTCCAGCACGAAGGCAAGCTGGGCCCGCACCTGCGGCTGCTGGCTCGACGGGAAGACGTCGATGATACGGTTGATCGACTCGGCCGCTGAGTTGGTGTGCAGCGTGGCGAGCGCCAGGTGGCCGGTCTCGGCGATCGTGAGCGCCGCCGAGATGGTCTCGAGGTCGCGCATTTCGCCCACCAGGATGACATCCGGGTCCTCGCGCAGCGCGTACTTGAGCGCGCTGCCGAAGCTCTTGGTGTCGGTACCCACCTCGCGCTGGTTGACGATGCACGACTGGTGGCGGTGGATGAACTCGATCGGATCCTCCACCGTGATGATGTGGCCCTTCCGCTCCTTGTTGATCTTGTCGATCACCGCGGCGAGCGTGGTGCTCTTGCCGGAACCGGTGGGGCCGGTCACAAGGATGAGCCCGCGCGGCTTCTCCGCCAGCTTGGCGACGACCGGCGGCAGCCCCAGGTCCTGGAAGGTCCGCACGTTGAACGGAATCATCCGGATCACCACCGCCACGCAGCCGCGCTGCTTGAAGACGTTGCCGCGGAAGCGCGCCAGGTTCTGGATGCCGAAGCTGAAGTCCAGCTCGTCCTCGGTCTCGAACCGCTTCTTCTGGTTCTCCGTCAGCACCGAGTAGGCGAGCTGCAGCGTGTCCTTGGGTGTCAGGACTTCCTGCACCGACGAATCGGTGATGTCACCGTCGATGCGGAGCTTGGGGCGCTCGCCGGCGGTGATGTGGAGGTCCGAGGCCTCGCGCTCGATCATTTCTTCCAGGAGCGCCCGAAGGTTGAAACTCATGCCGCCGTCTCCTTCACAACTTCCTCAAGGGTGGTTACGCCTCGCTCGACCTTCTTGATGCCATCCATGCGGAGGGTCAGCATCCCCTCCCGCGCCGCCGTGTCGCGCAGCTCGGCGACCGAATCGCCCCGGAGGATCGCGCGCCGCAGCTCCGGTGACAGCGCCATCACTTCGTAGAGACCCGCGCGGCCCTTGTAGCCGAGCCCGCCACAGGTATCGCAACCCTTGCCCCGCCGGAACTCGATGTGCCGAATGGCGTCGAGATCCTCCGACAGCGACCTGAGCTCTTCTTCGCGGTAGGTAACCACCTCCGAGCAGTGCTTGCAGACCCGGCGCACCAGCCGCTGCGCCACCACCAGGTTCACCGCGCTCGCCACGTTGAAGGCCTCGACCCCCATGTCGATCATGCGCGTGATGGTGCTCGGCGCGTCGTTGGTGTGCAGGGTCGAGAGCACCAGGTGGCCCGTGAGCGCCGCCTTGATCGCGATGCCGCCGGTCTCGAGGTCCCGGATTTCGCCGATCATGATGATGTTCGGGTCCTGTCGCAGGAACGCCTTCAGCGCCGAGGCGAAGGTGAGCCCGATCTCGTTCCGCACCAGGACCTGGTTGATGCCGTGGAGGTTGTACTCCACCGGGTCCTCGGCGGTCATGATGTTCACTTCCTCCGTGTTGATCCGCTGGAGGCAGCTGTAGAGTGTCGTCGTCTTGCCCGAACCCGTCGGCCCGGTGACCAGCACCATGCCGTAGGGGTTGAGGATCGCCTTCATCAGGTCCGCTTCCGCCTTGGGCTCGAACCCGAACTTCTGCAGGTCCAGCGTCAGGTTGCCCTTGTCCAGGATGCGGAGCACGATCTTCTCGCCGAACAGCACCGG
>DAIMFY010000321.1:0-3016 GCA_036724295.1 Gemmatimonadales bacterium
TGCGTCGCGTAACATCACCCACCGGCCGTCTTGCTGCTTGTGCAGAATCAACAGCTCTGGTTCAGTTCGGTGGACTGCTTCCCCGCTCTGTACTGGCTTCATCGTCACGGCAATCTGGTTCCAGCAGTACGCCCACTCGCCGAACACACGGACTTCCTGGATCTGCGGCGTGCCCTCGATCCGCATCCGGCCCGCCAACGCGCGGTTCTGCGCGGCGAAGTCCGACTTGCGCATCGGCGGGCGCCCGGGGCCGAGAAAGACAACGTCGTCGGCCATGAGCGACAGCACGGCTTCGAGATCCCCGGCAGCTGTCGCACGAAACCATGCATCCACGAGGGACCGGATCGCCTGTTCGTCAGGGTTCATGCGTTCAATTCTATCCCCCGTACAGTCCATACCCGGGGCGCGTGCGTCCAAATGGTCAGACCGAGACCTGACGATGACCCTCGAGCTTGCGGAAGCAAGAGGTGCGGGCGCCGGCGCACCTCCATACCGCTTCGTCCGTGCCATAGCGGTGTCGCTGGCGCTGCATCTCGTCCTGCTGCTCGCGGTGAACATCGGATGGCTGCATCGAGAACGCACGTCCGCAGCCATTTCCTCCGTGCGGTCGACGACCCGGCTGGTGTGGCTCGGTCGCGGAGGTCAGGCCGGAGACGCAGAACGCTCCCCAGAGCGCCGCTCGACGCCGGCACGCCGAGCCGCTCAGCGGCACACGAACAACCGCGCTCGCGCGGATCGAACACCAGCCGCGCCGAGGACGCGTGAGTCGACGCTGGCATACGTGATTCCCACGCTCGCAAGCGCCTCCGACCTGCTGAATGTGCCTGGCACATTGACACCTGTCAGCGGGTTGACTGTCGGAACGGTGGACCGCGGCACCGGCACCAGCGCTGGCGAAGGACGCCCTGATGGTCGCGGCGGGCAGGGAAACAGCGGGAGCCGCGGCGATGGTGGCGAGTCGGGCCTTGATTCCGGCAGCGGGATCACACAGCCAGCGCTGGTCCTGCAGGTGCCGCCGGCCTACACGGCCGATGCTCTTCATGCGCGCGCCCAGGGAACCGTGACCGTCGAAGCCACCGTCCGCACCGACGGTTCCGTTGGCGACGTGCGCATCATCCGTTCGTTCAATCCGCCATTTGGTCTCGATGCCGAAGCCGTGCGGACAGTTCAGAAGTGGCGCTTCCATCCCGGCACGAGACGCGGCCGTCCCGAACCTATGCTCGTGACGATCGAACTGACCTTCGGCCTCCGCTGACTCCGTTACCCTCCGCTTGCGCAACCGGAAACATCGGTAACAAAACAGACCGATTACATCGGTAACACTTCTTCCTTCGTCAGTGCCGACAATCGGCTGTGGGAATGTGGGAATCTCGCGTTCGCGAGATTTCCAAGCGGCTGCGGAAATCGGTCTGTGATTTCCGCAGCCGCGTCATTTCCATAGCCGCTGCTCCCTCAGTCGGGGCGGTGCCCCTGCCAGGCCGGCGTGAACCGGCGCGTCTGGCGGGCGATTCGTCCCAACTCGACGTGCATGAAGCGGACGGTCCAATCGCCACGGTCCGTTTCGGCAAGGCCCACCAGTTCGCCGCGCACCGCCTCACTGACAAACACCAGCTCGCCCTTCCATTTGATCACGCCGTTCGCTTTCACCCGACGGACCTCGTGACTGGCGTCGTACCACGGCTCCGCGAGTCTCGCGGGGAAGGGCCGGGGCGACGGCACATAAACGCGCGCGGGCGGCTGCTGGGCGAGCGCTTCATGCGGCCGCTCGGTGTTGAACTCGCCCCGGAGTCGATCAAAGCGCCGTTGTTGCTGCGCGATGCTGGCGGCCGGCGGGCTCGCCGTTTCCTGCTGCAGCGTGAGATGAAACCGTTCGTGGCGCCCGTTCTGCTCCGGATGGCCCGGATCAATCCGCTCCACCTGAATCCCCAGTTTCAACCACCACACCGCCAGGGCTGAGAGCCGCCCCGCCCCGGTCGTCGCAAAGGGCGGCCCGTTATCGCTCCGCATCACCCGCGGCAGCCCATAGACCCGAAACACGTGCTCGAACCAGGGCTGCACGCCGACGCGGCTCGGCGTCACAATCCGACAGCACAACACGAACCGACTGCACGCATCGATCACCGTCAACGGGTCACAGCGGCGCCCGTCCGCCGTGCGAAACCAGCCCTTGAAGTCCGTGGTCCAGACGTCATTCGGCGCCTGTGCCCCGGCCAGCGGCTGGGTCAGCGGGACGACGTATCGCGTCCGCCGCCGCGGCGTGCTGAGCTCCGCCGCCCGCAGCCAGTCGCCCATTGTGCTCGCGGCGGCCCACGCCACCGTCGGGTCGCGCGCGCCCAACATCGCCCGCAACTTCTTCGGCCCCCGGTGCGGATGCCGCCGCCGTAACGCCACTACTGCCGCCCGCATGGTCTCGGGCCGTGCACGCCCGTGCACCGTCGGCGCTCGCGACCGCTCCGCCAATCCGTGCGCCGGATCCGCCTCATAGCGGTCGACCCACTTGTAGGCCGTTTTTCGACTGATGGCATACCGCTGCGCCAGCTCCGTCATCGTCCACTCCTCACGAAGCCAGTCGGCGATGAACGAGAGGCGTTGATCCATGGGACAGGTGTCCTTCCAAGGCATCCGTGGCTGCTTCCCTCCAGATGCCCATCAAACCTGTTACCCATGTAATCGGTCTACTCTGTTACCTTTCTATCCGGTTCGGACCGGAGAAGAGTCTGCGATTCATCTCATCGCACAATCCGCAGGTTCGTTGGCGGCGGCGGTGCCTGCCCTGGCCCGGGCTGGGTGCCTTGCGTCACGGTTACGGTCTTGCCCCCCACCGACAGCGTTCCGGAGCGCGACGTGCTGCTGGCGGGGACGGTGAAGGTGACCGAGCCGATGCCTGTACCCGTCGCACCGGCGGTGATCGTGATCCACGGCGTGGTGGTGGTCGCGCCCCACGTGCACTTGGTGCCGGTGGTGACGGAGAACGTCGACGTGTTGCCGCTCAGCGGCACGGTAAACGCGGCCGGCG
>DAIMFY010000322.1:0-3004 GCA_036724295.1 Gemmatimonadales bacterium
ATCACCGATTCGGTGCTCGGCCCCTGCCAGCGCACCGGCCCCACTTCACTCTGGTAGGAGAGCAGGTAGCGGTTGGCACTGCCCAGCCGCCGTATGACCCCTTGCACACTAGCGCCGATTTCCTGCGGATAGGGATCGCCCCGGTTGATGATGCTGAGCGGAAGCGAATGCGCGCTGAACAGGATCACGGCGTCGTCGCGCTCACCAGCGGGAATCTGCTCCAGGGCAGCGCGGGTCGATTGCGTCATCGTATCGAGGAAACCATCCTGCACCGGCCAGCGATCGATCACGCTCCACTCGAATGCCGATTCGAGGCCAAGTCGTTCTGCCGTGCGCCACAGCTCGTTCAGGCTGGAACCGGTCGTGGCACAGGAGAACTGGGGATACTGGGTGAAGGCGATCGCGCGGGTGACGCCATCCCTGGCCATGGCGAGCAGCGCGTCCTCGCTGCCCGGGCGCGCATAGCGGAATGCCACGTAGAACTGGTGCGGCGCGGTCCCGGGTGAGAGGCGGTCGAGCCGGGCCACCAGCGCCTTTCCCTGGATGCGGGTCCAGTGCAGGATCGGCGAGCCACCGCCGATGCCTTCGTACAACTTCCGCACCTTCGGGGCGCGCCGGCGCGCGATAAACGGCCCGAGCCATCGCTGGAAGGGAAGCTGGATGATTTCGCGATCGGCAAAGAGCTCCAGCAGGAACGGCTCGACGGCGTCAAGCGTTGCCGGGCCACCGAGATTGAGGAGGACGATTCCGGTTTGTGGAGCGGTCATGGCGGAAGCTAGACAGACAGGCGGACAGACGGACAGGCGGGAAACTACGGAGGCCAGCATCTTGATCTCGGCTACCCGATTGCTTCGTCGGCTACGCCTCCTCGCAATGACACGTCGACCGTCGACCGTTGACTGTCGACCCACTGTCCATCTGTCCAACGGTCCAACTGCCCGCCTATCTCGAAACCAGCCCTGTCTCCAACGCCAGCTTTGTCAGTCCCGCCACCGTCTTGATGCCGAGCTTCCGCATCAGGCTTTCGCGGTGTGTCTCCACCGTGCGGTGGCTGATGCCCAGCTCAGTGGCAATTTCCTTGTTGGTGCGGCCCAGCGCGATGCCCACCAGCACCTCGCGCTCGCGCCCCGTGAGCACGTCGAGCGGGCCCGGCAACTCGCCGGCCTGCCCGCGCACGGCGGCGCGCAGCCGGTGCGCGATGGGCGCGCTGAAATATTCTTCGCCCCGCTGCACCGCGCGGATCGCCTGCCGCAACTCGGTGGCGGCTGAGTCCTTGAGCAGGTAGCCGTGCGCGCCGGCCCGCACGCTCTCGAGTACGTACTCGGGATTGTCGTGCATGCTGAGGATCAGGATACGTGTCTCCGGCGCCAGCTTCCGGATCCTCGCCGCGGCCTGCAGCCCCGACTCGCCCGGCATCGTGATGTCCAGCAGCACGACATCGGGCTTTTCGGCTTCGGCCAACCGCACCGCGTCAGCTGCGTTGGACGCCTCCGCAACGATAGTGAAGCCTGGTTCACCGTCGAGAACATGGCGGATGCCCTCCCGGACCACGGTGTGGTCATCGGCGACGAGCACCTTGATGGAAGTGTGATGCATGAGGGGAATCTATCGCTCAGACCGGCACGATGATATCGAGCAGCACGCCGGCCGGCGTGCCACTCCGGATATCTACGGAGCCGCCCAGTGCCGTGATGCGCTCGCGCATGCCGGCAAGTCCCATGTGTCCCTCCAGCTCGAAGCGGGCGAGGTCCGCATCGGCTGGCAGCCCCCGTCCGTCATCGTGCAGCGAGAGCCGCAGCCGCCCTGCCTCGCGCACGATGGAGACATCCACGTTGGTGGCGCCGGCGTGACGCAGGATGTTACTGAGCCCCTCCTGCAGGGCGCGGTACAGCGCCAGCTCCCCTGCGGTGCCAAGGGCGGGCAGCTCATCGGGCGCATCGAACGAGAGCGTGAGGCCACGCTGGCGCGTCATCTCCCCAGCCAGCGACCGGAGCGCCGGCAGGAGCCCGAGGTCGTCCAGCAAGGAGGGCCGCAGGTCGTTGACCACGTTCCGGATGCTGCGGATGCCGGTGTCCACGAGACCGAGCGCGCGGTCGAGCCGGTCCGCCTGCGCCGGTAGCGCGTTCCCGCGCAGCACACCCAGCTCCATCTTCACCGCGCTGAACACCTGCGCCGTCTCGTCGTGAAGCTCGCGCGAGAGGCGGAGCCGTTCCTCCTCATGCTGGGCCACCATGCGGGCGCCCAGGCGCTCGAGTTCCCGCCGCCGCGCTTCGAGCCGGCGCGACAGGGCGTCATGCTCGAGTGCCGCGCCGACCTGGTGTCCCAGCGCCAGCAGGAACCGCTGGTCGAGCGCCGTGAACGGGTCGCGCACCGGTCCGGTGAGGACCAGCGCGCCGCGCACGCCGTTGTCCTGGAAGATGGGGAGTGCCGAAGCAAAGTGGCGCGAGGTGGCGTCGCCCACGGCATATGGCTCCTGGCGCGCCATGGCCTGGTCGATCGCCTCGGCGTGGATCCCCTCGGGGGGACGCCCGGCCCACCCTTCAGCGGTCCCCGCGCCGCCGGCGTACGCGTCGCGGTCGCCGTCGCGCAGGTAGAGCGCCGAGCCATTGACGCCGGGAAGTGCGAGCGGTCGCTCCAGCAGCGCACTGATGAGGTTGCCACCGGCGGCGCCGAGGCGAATGTCGGCGGAGAGCGCGCTCAGCGCCTCGATGCCGCGGCGCAGGTCGTCCAGCACCACGATGAGGAACCCGGTGCCGACTGCGAGTTCGAAGATGATATCGAGGTAGTAGCCCCATGGTGCCCACGCACCCTGGGCCCTCAGGAAGGGGTAGTCCAGGTGGTGCAGACCCCAGAGGAGCAGCGCCGCGCCGACGATCGCCGCGCCGGCTGAGCCAACGCGCCGCCGGTAATCGAGGAACACCAGGCCGGTCCAGAGGGTGGCCAGGCTCAGGAACAGCACCATCGGCAGCGCGGCCAGCAGGAAGCTGTCGAGCTGGTAGATGGC
>DAIMFY010000323.1:0-1085 GCA_036724295.1 Gemmatimonadales bacterium
CTGCCTCCCCCCACCATCGCCGGCACCACGAACATCGCCCCGATCGTGCCAGCCACAGTGCCGCCGGCGGTGGCGAGCGCGATGGCGCCGAAGAGACTGTCGGGGTCGGTCCCGATCGCCAGCGGCAAGAGGCTCGCCAGCGTCGTCAGCGTCACCATGATGATCATGCCGGAGCGGTCCTCAGATGCGCTCACCACTTCAGCCACACTCAGCCCGTCGCGTCCTGCCCGCCCCGCCCGTCCTGTCCGCCTTGCCCGTCTTGTTTCCAGGGCCGCATCCACCAGCAGAATCGCCTGGTTCACCGCGAGACCCACCACGAGTATCACCCCCACCGCCGCCTCTCGGGTAAATGCATTCCCCGTAAGCCAGAACGCTGCGACAACGCCACCCAGCGCGATCGGGAGACTGAGAAAAATCATCGCCGCCGCCCACACCGAATCGAACACCAGCGCCACGGAAAGAATCACCAGCACCACGCCGATGCCGAACACCAGCCAGAGTCCCTTGGCGCTCTCGTCGGGGCTCCAGGAAAATTCTTCGTCGCCCACCGAATACCCCGGCGGCACGCTGATGCTTGCCATGAACGCCTTGTGGGTCCGCTCGGCGAGCTTGGGTGGGCCGCGAAATTCGTAGCCCACGATACGGAGATACTGCTGGTCCTCGCGGCTCACTGTGCCCAGGCCGGTGCGCTCCTCCACTGTCGCAAGGTCGCGAATGCGCACCGGCGCATCCGAGGGAGAGGGCACGATGGCCTGGCGCAAGTCATCGAGCGAGCGCGAATCGGCGCCGGCGCGTTCGACGCTGACCGACAGCTCCTCATCGCCCAGCTGAAGTCGCATGGCATTGGGCGCGCCGGCCAGCTCGCGGGCCACGGAACTCGCAAAATCTCCGGCCGTGACTCCATAGCGTGCGAGCGCAGCCCGGTCGGGATCGAGCACCACGCTCACCGTCCGGTCCGCGCGCCAGAAGCTCGCGGCATTGATGTCCACGTTCCGGACGCGCGGAATGCGCTCGAGCCGGCGCTTGAGGTCGAGCGCCAACTGCTCTACCCCGTCGAACGAGTAGCCCAGCAGCTTGATCCGGTA
>DAIMFY010000323.1:1185-2990 GCA_036724295.1 Gemmatimonadales bacterium
AGCGCCGGGATCATGATCAGCGCCGAGATGACCGACCAGGCCAGCGCCAGGGCAAAGGCGGCGGCAAAGGGAATGAATGCCGCCCGCGCATTGCCTTGGAGATAAAGGAAGGGAAAGAGCACGACAGCGGTCGTAAGCGTGGCACCCATGACCGCCGGTGTGATGCGCCGCCCAGCCTCCGCCCGTCCCTCCGGCGTATCGGGAGCGGTGCGGAGCCGCTCAACCACCACCAGCCCGTTCTGCACCAGGATGCCCACACCCATGCCGAGGCCGGCAAGGGTCAGCAGGTTGGCGGGGATGTGGAGGAGATAGAGACCGAGTGACGTGCCGGCGATGGCCACGGCTGCGCTGCCCATCACCAGCGCCACCGACTTGGCATTGCGCAGCGAGATCGCGAGCACCAGCATGACGGCCGCAAACGCGATGGCGCCGCGCAGCACCAGCTCGTTGAGCTGCCTGGCGAGGTCCACGCTTTCGTCGCTCTCAAGCGTCATCACCACGCCGGCCGGAAGCAGCTTCGAGATGCTGGCGGCTTCCTCGCGCACGCGCGCCGCAGTCTTGATGGCGTCGGCACCGGGAAGACGAGAAATGCGGAGCGCCACCGCGGTCTCACCATTGAGCCGGTAGAACTGGCCGCGGTTGTCCTCCGAGGGCCTGACCGTTGCAAGTTCGCCGAGGTGAAAGACCTGGCCACCCGGACCGGTGATGGGCAGCGCCTCCAGATCTCGCAGATTATCCGGCTCATCGCGCACAACCACTGCGCTCTCCGTGGCGCCTTCCTGATGCTCCCCCAGTGCTTCGACCACCCGCGCGTTCTGTACTGCCGCCTTGATGGCTGCAGGCGAGACACCAAGCTGCCGGAGCCTCGAACCATCGTAGGCAACGGTGATGCCGGGTTCTGCACCGCCATAGGAGCGCACGTCGCTCACACCCTCAACCGCCTTGAGTCGCGGCTCCGCGATCTCCTTCGCAACCTTCAGCAGCGCGCCCGGCGTATAGGGGCCTGCCATGGTGTAGCGGAGCAGCGGCTGCTCCTGGAGGTCGTCGGGGACGTAGTTGGACACCTGCGGCGGCGACACGCCCGGCGGGAAATCGTTGCGGATGGCTTCGAGCCGCTCGTGAATGGCGAGCCGGGCCATCTGGACATCTGTGCCTGGTTCCAGCTCGACCGTGATCATGGAGGAGCCATCGCTCGATTCGCTGCTGGTCTTCTTCACCCCTCGCACTGGCTGGATCGCCGATTCGATGGGCGACGTGACATACGTCTCCATCAACTCGGCGGAGACGCCGGGCCAGCCGGAGAAGATCTGCAGTCGAGGGAGTTCGACAGTCGTACGTGTGGCAAGCGGAAGCCGGGTAAACGCGACACCGCCAGCCAGCAGCAGCGAGAAGCAGATGGCCCAGACCACGGCGGGGCGGTTGGCGGCCCAGCGGATCACAGCGCCTCCGCTGCCTCGCCTGTGGGAACAGATCGCCGAGCCCGCCGGCGTTCCTGCCAATGCTCGGTCACGGAGTAGGCAGTCGGCAGCAGGAAGAACGTCACCAGTGTCGCCGTCACCGATCCGCCGATGATCCCCGCAGCAAGTGGCTGGTACAGCTCCCCTCCGCTGCCGATACCAAGCACCAGCGGAATCACGCCGACAATCGTGGTAAGCGACGTCATGGTGATGGCGCGAAGTCGCTGCATTCCGCCCGCGAGGATCGCGTCATTGATGGCGTACCCCTCGGCGCGGAACCTTCGGATGGCGTCGAGCTTCACGACCGCGTCGTTGTCGGCGATGCCAATCATCACCACCATGCCGATG
>DAIMFY010000324.1:0-2973 GCA_036724295.1 Gemmatimonadales bacterium
GAGTCAGCGCCGGTGCCGGCGGCCGAAATCCAGTGGAGGTCGAAGCCCTCGTTCTGCAGGACCATGATCCGGTCGGGCGAGGACCACAGCGCGCCGGTGACACGGTTGACCGACGCAAGCGTCACGGGCGCGCCGCCGGTGACCGGGATCTTCCGCAGCACGCCGCTGGTGAAGTAGCCGATCCACTGTCCGTCAGGTGAAAAGAAGGGGTGATAGGCGCCCTCGGTTCCGGCGAGCGCGGTGACCGTGCCCAGCGCCATATCGCGCACCGCGAGCACGCTTTCCGATCCGCGGCTCGTGACGTAGGCGAGTCGGTTTCCAGCAGGCGAGAGCGCGATGGTCGAATGAGGCCCAGCCGTCGAGCTTCCGCCAGGGAGCGCAATGGGAATCGAGTCAGGAAGCACCACGCTCCAGCGGCGCAGGTCGGACTGCGCCGGCCGCCGCAACCTGGCGGCCAGTCCGAGGCTCAGCAGGCCGCCAGCCAGGATGCCGCCGGCCAGCCAGCCCAGCCGATGCCGCATCATTCCGGGTTTCGACTTCGGGCGCCTGGCGCCTCGCTCGTCGTGCAGCGCGGCCACGAAGTCGGCACCGCTGGTAAACCGGTCGGCCGGCAGCGGGGAGAGGGCACGATGGACCGCGGAAGACGCTGCCTCGCCCACCGCCGGGCGAACGACGTCGAGCGGCTGCGGCTTGCCGATCAGCACGGCGGCGACGACGGCCTGGACCGAGGCCCCGGTGAACGGCGGCGCTCCCGCGAGCGTTTCGTACGCGACACACGCGAGGGAGTAGAGGTCGCTGCGCGCGTCCAGCGCACGCTCCCCGGACATCTGCTCCGGGCTCATGTAGCTCGGCGTGCCAATCGACAGTCCGGTCTGGGTCAGGCGGCGCGAGTCCAGGTTGCTCACCGCCAGCGCGATACCGAAGTCGGACAGCATCGGCTGGCCGTCATGGAGCAGGATGTTCTCCGGCTTGATATCGCGGTGGAGCACCCCTTGCCGGTGTGCATAGTCGAGTGCGCCGGCCAGTGCCGTCACCATCGAGATCGCTTCGGGTACGGGGAGCTCGCGTTCCTCACGCAACCGATCACGAAGCGAACCGCCTTGCACCAGCGGCATCACGTAGTAGAGCAGGTCGTCTGCGGCGCCGGAGTCGTAGAGCGGCAGGATGTGGGGGTGCTGGAGCCGGGCGGTGACCTGGATCTCCTGGAGGAACCTGGAGGAGCCGAGCATGGCTGAGAGCTCGGGGCGCAGCACCTTGACCGCCACGCGACGGCCGTGCCGGACATCCGTGGCGTCGTAGACGGTCGCCATGCCGCCTTCGCCCAGCTGCCGGCCAATTTCATACCGGCCGCTGAGCGCTGACTGGAGCCGCTCGGCGATGCTGTCGTTGGGGGAATCGTCAGGCATCGTCCACCTCTATCGCTGTTGCCGCACTGCCATCAGTCGGTCCGGTCGGTCTCGCCCGCCCACATTCCAGGCACCAGCTTGAGCAACCCCAGCCCGCTGATCACAAAGCCCGCAATCCAGAACATCGCGATGCTGAACCGGCCATACAGCAGGCTGCCGGTACCGAACAGCGCGGAGTAGACGAAAACGCAACCCAGGACCCAGCCCAGCGCTGCGTTGGCGAGGGAATCGGGCTTGGCATCGACGCCCGAATCGCGACGGATATCGCGCCACCCTGGCCCGGACGGTCGCACCGTCCGGTAGAACGTGATCAGCACGGCGCGGTCGGTTGGCCGTGTGACCAGCGCCGTCACGATCCATGCCACGCTGGTGATGCTCACGGTAGCGAGCAGGACGGTGGTGGATTCAATTGCCATGCCGTCTTTCTGCAGGACAAAGAAGAGCATGGCCACGCCGAACGACACCACCATGGCCACGATCTCGCACCAGGCGTTGATCCGCCACCAGAACCACCGCAGCAGGTAGAGCAATCCCGTCCCGGCGCCCACCGACAGCAGGAGCTGGAACGCCTCGCTGGCGGTATCAAGCGCATAGGTGAAGAGGGCGGCGATGACCATCAGCAGCGCGGTGATCAGCCGCCCCATCGCGACGTAATGACGCTCGCTGGCATCGGTCCGGATGAAGCGCCGGTACAGGTCGTGAATCAGGTACGACGTGCCCCAGTTGAGATGGGTCGAAATGGTGGACACGTAGGCCGCGAGCAGCCCCGCGATCATCAGCCCCAGCCATCCGGTGGGCAGGAACGTGAGCATCGCCGGATAGGCGATATCGTGGCCGATCAGCTTCGGGTCGACGCCAGGAAACTGCCGGGCGATATCTCCGAGCTCGGGAAAGACGAGGATGGAGGCCAGCGCCACAACGATCCAGGGCCATGACCGCAGCGCATAGTGCGCGACATTGAAGAACAACGTGCCGCCCATGGCATCGCGCTCGCTGCGGGCTGCGAGCATGCGCTGGGCGATGTAGCTCCCACCACCCGGTTCCGCACCGGGGTACCAGACCGACCACCACTGGACCGTGAGGGGAATAATGAAAATCGAGAGCGCCAGCTTCCAGTCGGTGAAATCGGGAAGGAGATTCAGTGTCTGGGGGTCGAGCTTCGACACCAGCCCGTGCAGCCCGCCCACCTGGGGTTGCTTGAGGGCAAAATAGGCGGCCGCGAAGGAGCCGGTCATCGCGATCCCGAACTGGATGAAGTCGGTGACCAGCACGCCCCAGAGCCCCGACGTGGCCGCAAAGAGCACGTTGATGACGGCGCAGATGATCAGGGTCTGCTCCATCGGCCAGCCGAGCATGATGTTGGCAATCTTGACCGCAGCGAGGTTCACCGTGGCCATGATGGCGCAGTTGAAGAAGAAGCCAAGGTAGACCGCGCGAAACCCGCGCACGGCGCTGGCCGGCTTGCCGCTATAGCGCAGCTCGTAGAACTCCAGATCGGTCATGACGCCGGACCGGCGCCAGAGCCGCGCGTAGAAGAACACCGTCGCCATGCCGGTGAGCAGGAACG
>DAIMFY010000325.1:0-2968 GCA_036724295.1 Gemmatimonadales bacterium
AGGCCAGCCCGCACCTCACCTGGCGGCGGGCAGCGCGCGGCGGCTACATCGCCCTTGCGATTTTCGTGTTGATGGTGGCGGGGTTCATGACCCTGCGGGCCATGGGCATCGGGCCCTGGGGCTCGCTGTTCGCGGCGGGGCGGCTGAGCCAGGACGACAAAATCGTGGTGGCGGACTTCAGCGCACCGGCCGCCGACTCGGCTCTGGGACCCATTCTCTCCGAAGCCGTGCGTGCAGCCCTGAGCCAGTCCAGCGCCGTCCGCCCCATGGAGACGTCAGCCGTGGCGGACGTGCTGGTGCAGATGACTCGGCCACGCGACACGCGCCTTGATCCGGCAACCGCGCGCGAGGTCGCCACCCGGGCCGGGGCGGCCGCGGTGCTGGGGGGCCGGTTGGCACGGGCGGGTGATGGCTACGTCGTGAGCATGGATCTCTCCAGCGCCGCCGATGGCCGTACACTCGCAAGCGTGCAGGGCTCCGCCAAGGGGCCCACCGACCTGCTGGGCACAGTGGACAAGCTCACCCGGAAACTGCGCGGCCAGATGGGCGAGTCGCTGAAGCGGGTGCAGCAGTCGGTGCCGCTGGAGCGAGCCACGACATCGTCGCTAGCTGCGCTCAAGAAGTACACCGAGGCAGTCCGCGCATTTGATGTAGACAACGACTTCGACCACGCAGTGCGGGCCGGCCGCGAGGCGGTGGCGCTGGACAGCACGTTTGCGCTGGCCTGGCGCAAGCTCGCCATCGCGCTCGCGCGCGCACATTATCCGCTGGCCGCCCAGGAATCCGCGGTGGCCCAGGCCGTGAAGTACGCCGATCGGCTCCCGGACCGGGAGAAATACCTGGTGCTCGGGACGTATTACAGCTCGTCATCCCACAATGATCGGGCCAAGGCAATCGCGGCGTACCAGCGGGCCTACATCGCCGACTCCACCCAGGGCACCGTAATCCTCAACCTGGCCGTGCTCTTCCAGAACCGCCGCCAGTTTGACAGCGCACTGCATTACGCAACCCGGGCCTACGTGCTGGCGCCGAGCCAATCCAACGGAGCAGCCGTGGCAACGCTGCTCGGGTCAGCCGGCCACCCGGACTCGGCGTTGCGGATGGCACAGCGGGTGGACTCCGGCGCGTCGGTGCTGAATCTGCTCAACGCCAAATACCTCGCCTACCTTGGCCTGGGCATGCGGGATTCCGCCCTGGCCCTCGCCGCCACGGCGGCGCGCGACTCCAACACCGACGTGCGAGTTCGCGCCCAGTTCTGGCTCGCCGGCCTGCACCAGACCATCGGGCAGCTGCGGGCGGCGGCGCATGCGGACAGCCTGCAGTGGCAGGGCATCGCCACCCGGCGGGACGTGGGCGAGTCGGGGCTGCTGGACGCCGAGAACGACATCCGCTATCGCAACCGGCCCGAGGATGGCGTCCGGAAACTCGATCGCCTCGCCACCAGCGCGGCGTGGAAGCAGCAACCGGCAGCGGAGCGACCGTATTACTGGCTGATTCCGCTTTACGCACTGGCGGGCCGGCCCGACCGGGCCCGGGCGCTGATGGCGGAGTATCGTCGCGAGGTGCCGCAGGACTTCGAGCAGCCAGGCCTGCGCTCGGTGATCAGCGGCGTGAATGGCGAGATCGAGCTGGCCGAAGGCAAGTACCCCGACGCGCTGCGTTCGTTTCGGGCGGCCCAGGTGGGAGCCGACGGCGCTCCCGAATTCTGTGTTGCCTGCGGCGACTACAACATCGGCCGGGTCTACGACCGCATGGGGAAGCCTGACTCGGCGGTAGCGTATTTCAACGCCTACCTGGCCGAGACACCGGCCAACCGGGACGACATTGACTGGGCTGCGCTTGCCGGACTGCAGAAGCGCCTTGGCGAGCTCTATGACAGCAAGGGCGACACCGCAAGCGCAGTCAAGCACTACGGCGCGTTCACGGAACTATGGAAAGACGCCGACCCCGACCTGCAGCCAGTGGTGACGACGGTGAAGAAGCGGATGGGGGAGTTGACGTCGAGGTAACGGTCAACGGTCGACCCGTGGGAATCTGTCCCATACCAGGAACCCAAATTGGACCTGCGCGCTGAACTGCAAGCACATCTCGGCACCGCCTACACGCTCGGCCGCGAGCTGGGGGGCGGCGGCATGTCGCGCGTATTCCTCGCCGAAGATGTTCGGCTGGGGCGCACCGTCGTGATCAAGGTGCTGAGCCCGGAGCTGGCCCAGGGACTGAACGTGGACCGTTTCGAGCGGGAGATCCGCCTGGCGGCCTCGCTGCAGCAGGCCAACATCGTCCCGCTGCTGGTAGCGGGAGACGTGGGCGGGCTGCCCTATTTCACCATGCCCTTTGTCGAGGGCGAATCGCTCCGCGCCCGGCTAAGCCGTGGCGCGCTCCCGATCAACGAAGTCGTGCCTATCCTGCGGGATATTACGCGCGCGCTGGCCTACGCCCATGCGCGCGGCGTGGTCCATCGGGATATCAAGCCTGACAACGTGCTCCTCTCCGGCGATGCGGCGGTCGTCACCGACTTCGGCATCGCCAAGGCCATCAGCGCGTCCCGCACCGGCGGCGGCAACAACGCCACCCTCACCCAGCTGGGCACCTCGCTCGGCACGCCGGCCTACATGTCGCCAGAGCAGGTGGCTGGCGACCCGAACGTAGATCACCGCGCCGACCTCTACGCGCTGGGCTGCATGGCGTTTGAGTTGCTTACCGGACAGCAGCCCTTCGGCAACCGTACGCCGCAACGCATGCTCGCGGCGCATCTCACGGAAACGCCGCCCGCTATCACCACGCTCCGCCCCGACTGTCCGCCGGCGCTCGCCGAGACGATCGCGCGGCTCATGGCCAAGAATCCCGATGAACGGGCCCAGTCGGCTACCGAGCTGTACCCCGTGCTCGACGCAAGCGCCACCACCACGAGCGGCACCGCCGTGGCGTTTTCGGCGCCCGGCATGTTCAAGAAGGCGCTGCTGTGGTA
>DAIMFY010000326.1:0-2962 GCA_036724295.1 Gemmatimonadales bacterium
ACCTGAGTCCCCAGCCGCACCTCGACGGCACCTACACGGTGTTCGGCAAGGTCGTCTCCGGCGGCGCGACCCTGGCACGCATTACACAGGGCGACATCATCCGCACCATCCGGCGCTGACCGGTGCGCTGCTGGCGGCGGTGGCCCTGGTCACGCTGCTGCCGCTCGCTCGCCAGGCTCATGCGCAATTCTTCGAATTCGGCGAGAACAAGATCCAGTACCGCGAGTTCGACTGGCGGACCCTCCGGGGTCCGCACGTCGACCTCTATTACTACCCCGAAGAGGCGACCCTCGCGGCGAGCGCCCTGCAGTGGGCGGAGGCCAGCTATGACACACTGGCACTTCGGTTCGGGCATGAGGTGGCGACCCGCATCCCGCTCGTGATCTATGCGTCGCACATCGACTTCGAGCAGACCAATATCCTCCCGTTCGTCCCGCCCGAAGGCCTGCTTGGTGCCACTGATTTCATGAAGCGGCGCGTGACCATGCCGTTCCGCGGCAACCTCGCCGAGTTTCGCAACACGCTCCGCCACGAGATGGTGCACGTCTTTCAGTTCAGCATGATCAGCGAGGCGTATCACCGGGCGCCAAGGGCGCCACAGTTCAACCAGCCGCTCTGGTGGACGGAAGGGCTCGCCGAGTACTGGTCCGGCGGGCAGGATGCGCGGGACGAAATGATGCTGCGGGACCTGACCTATTCGGGCCGGCTGCCGTCCATGAACCAGCTGCAGTACTACACCGGTTTCCTGGTGTATCCGCTCGGCGGCCGCATCCACAAGTGGCTGGCCGAGACGTACGGAGCGTGGCGGGTCTCGCTGCTGTATCGCGAGCTCAACCGGTATGGGTCGTTCAAGGACGCCATTGCGGGCGTCTATGGCAAGTCGCTGGATGAACTGAACGAGGCGTTCCAGTATTACATGCGCCAGCAGTACTATCCGGCGGCGGCCACCCATGCGCCGCCTGCGCTGCTGGGCCACGAGATTGCGCAGCTGGCGATCAAGCCCGCGCTTCGCACGTTGTCGGTGGAGGGCGACAGTGCGCCCGAGGCGTTTTATACCTCCCCGGCCACCGGCTACATGACCGTGTACCAGCGACGCCTCGACACGCTGGGGCCACAACGCGAAGTGGTGGCGGCGGGGAAGTCGGAGGGCCTCGAATCCATGCACCCCTTCGACAGCCGGGTGGACGCGAGCCGGCCGGGATTCCTGCTCTTCAGCGCACGGTACCACGACCGTGACGCGCTGGTGGTCTGGGACCTGGCACGGCACCGGCTGGCGGGCCGATACCAGTTTCCCGGCATCGTGTCGATCCTGTCGCCTGCGTGGATGCCTGACCGGGAGAGCATCGTGTTCAGCGGCCTGGCGGACAATGGCATGTCCGACCTGTACCGCGTCTCGGTGCCGGGAGGCACGATCACGCACCTGACCAGCGATCGCTACCAGGATCTCGATCCCGCGCCGGACGCCAGCGGGCGACGTGTGGTGTTTGCCTCTGACCGCACCTCCGCCGGCGAAGCCGGCGCCATCAATCTTTTCATGCTCGATCTCGACTCCGGGAATATTCGCCAGCTTACCGCTGGCGACTGGGTGGATGAGACGCCGGCGTGGGGTGCCGACGGGCGCATCTACTTCACGTCGAGTCGTGGCGATGTGCTCAACATCTGGTCCATGGATACGGTGGGGAACGGCCGGCGAGAGTCGTCGGCCTGGAGCGGGGCATTTGACGCCGCGCCACTGCCGGGTGGCGGCCTCATTGCCGGATCCTTCCAGCACGGCAGCTTCAACATTTATCAGCTGGCACCCGACTCGGTCGCCAGGACGGATACCTTCACGCTCGCGCCGCACGCGGCGGCGGGGCAGTGGAGCTGGGAGGCGCCGGCTGAAGTCGCCACGACCGATACCACGACCCAGCGTTACGACCGGCGCATGACGCTCGACTTCGCCACTGGTGGAGTGTCGGTGGCGCCCGGCTATGGCGGCGTCCAGGGGGCGGCGTTCCTCCTGTCCGACCTCCTCAATGACCACTTGCTGTATGGCAGCGTGGGTTCGTTCCAGAGCCAGGAACTGGGATCGTTCTTCGAGAACCTGAACGGCAGCCTGGTCTATGTAAACCAGCGGCATCGGATCAACTGGGGCGTCGGCGCCTATCGCTTTGCCGGCCGGGTGTTCGAGGGTGACCTGTTTGCCTCCTATGAGGAGCGCGCGGAGGGAGCGCTCGGTATGCTGCGGTATCCCCTCTCGCGCTACTCGCGGATCGAGGGCACCGTCACGATGGAGCACTCGAATCGTTTCGACTTTGACCTGCCCACGGTCGACGATCCGCGCCGCGAAGGCTGGATCGGCTCCAATTACATCAGCTATGTGCACGACAACTCCCTCTGGGTGCCGACTGGTCCCATCGACGGATTCCGCTTTGCCGTCACGGCGGGAGTTGCCAGCGACTTTTCCAATGCCCGCTTCGACAATTATCTGCTGAGTGCTGATGTGCGCCGGTACTTCCGACTTGGTCGCCGGGTCACCTATGCCACGCGCCTCTTCGGGTTCTGGAGTGGTGGTGATCGGCCCCGGCGCATCAACATCGGCGGCACGACCGGCATGCGCGGCTATCCCAACTTTGGCCACATCATCGGTGCCAAGACCTGGATGGTGAACCAGGAGCTTCGTTTTCCGTTGCTCAACCGGCTGGTGCTCGGCACGCCGGCAGGTGACATCGTCTTCCCCGAATTCCAGGGGGCGCTGTTTGTCGACCTTGGCCAGGCCTGGCTGGTGAATCGCGAGTCCCGGCCGATGCTCGGCAGCATGGGTGGCAGCGTCCGGCTGGCGCTGGCGCCGCTCGTCGTGGTCCGGATGGATGCGGGAGTCCGCTTCGGTGCCAACGACAGGTTAGGTTACGGTCTCAGCCCGGAGCAGCGGGATCGGGGATTCTTCCAGGTCTTCTTTGGCTATAACTACTGATGGCGCAAC
>DAIMFY010000327.1:0-2955 GCA_036724295.1 Gemmatimonadales bacterium
CGTCGTCGAGCAGGAGGCGCCCCGCGTCAGCGGGACGCCCGCAGGCGGCGGGAAGCACGGCGAGGAGGCAAAGCAAACGGCGCATGGCTCACAGTAGCCATGCGCCGTCAATGGAAGATCAAATGGGTCAGGGTTTGTCGTAACGCTGCAGGTACCAGAGTCCGTCAGCGTCGGTGCGCGCGGCGTAGATCCCCTTTGCCCCGACCGCAACGAGCCGGGTACGTGCCGGCAATTTCACCTGCCGCAACAGGTTGCCAGCGGGGCCGAAGACGTCCACCAGCTCCGGCGCACCGGCTGGCTGGGAGCGCTCCACCCAGAGCTCGCCCTCTGGAGAGGTGATCGCCGAGCCGGGCACGAACGGAGGCTTCAGTCTGGGCCACTCCACCTGCGGTTCGGACGGCTCGGAGGGGGGTGGAGCGCTGGAAGCCCTTCCGCTGCTGTTGCCGTCCGTGCGCGTAATCCGGAGCGCGCCGCGGCGATCCTTCATGCGGTCCTCCAATTCCTTCTTGTCCGCAGCGCTCACCGCCACCGGCGAGAACGCCACCGCAGAACCGACACTGGGCGCCGGCGCACCCCATTCAACGTGGTATGTGCCAGAACGCACGTAGCCCACCCGGCCGGCGCTGGTCACCGCCCAATCGTCGGCAACCGGAAAGGGCTGTTGCCGCATCATCACCGAGCGACGGCCGGCGCTGCCGGAGGTGGAAACGGCCACCGCCGGCGTTTTCACCTTCCCAACTGGCGTGACGGATTTCGCCGCGCGGTCCCAGACCACCACGGGCGCAGAATCGGGCAGCGCGCGCGGATCGGAACCGGGGCCAAGCCTGAACCCGGTCCCCTGAGCATAGATGCGGCCCCGCGCGTCGGCGCCCTTTACCCGGGCCATCCCGCCAAATTCATCCGGGAAGGCAACGGTGCCCGAGGGAGTTCCATCAGGCAGGATCACGAGGAAGCGGTTCTGGGCCGGATCCACCAGCCAGGTGGTGTCGTGCGTCAACGGCACCAGCGCCGTCGGGAAGCCGAATTCCTTCGGTCCCTGGCCTTCCCGGCCAATGGCCGTCGCTTCGCCGGACGCGAGGTCCACCAGTGAAACGGTCCGGGCAAACAAGTCGGCCACGATCAGCCGGCCATCCCGAAGCTCGCGGATGGCAGTCACTTGATCGAAGGGTTCCGCGAACTCGATTTCAGGTTTGGTAAGCTGCTGGACCGGCACCTGCTGGGCGGCAGCAGGCATCGTGGCGGCCAGAAGCAGCAGGGAGCAGAGGGATCCTGTTCGGCGCATCGTGCCCGTCTCGGTGGATGACGGGAGAGGGATGCGCGGGGGAAGTCGTGGGTCGCGGGTCAATTGTAGGGGCGGAATGCATTCCGCCCCTACAATTGGCCCCGCAGTTCCGCCCTCGGCCTGATGACCAGGAAGACCGTCTTTTCTCCCACTCCGATCACCGGCGTCCGTTCCGGCAGCGGCACTTCGCCGATGGGGTGGCCGTGGTCGAGGATGACGTAATATCCTGGAGCTGTTTCAATCATCGGTGGCGTCATGGTGCCCTGCACGTGTGTCGTTTCAAGTATGAGATGATACGAGTGGGGAAATGGTTGCGTTGGGGGCGGGATGGGCAGGATGGGCAGGATGGGCAGGATGGGCAGGATGGGCAGGATGGGCAGGCCGAAGCTCGCCCATGCGTCATTGCGAGCACCGGAGGGTGCGAGCAATCGGGTCGTCGGCATCGCGGTTCAGGCCACCCGATTGCTTCGGGCGCTCCGCGCCCTCGCAATGACGCGTCAGGAAGAACCAGCCCATCTTGCCCATCCCGCCCCGCCTGAAGAAACCCTTTTCCCCCCACCCGTGTCATAGCACTGTGGACGGCGACCCAGGAGCCCCGTGGACGAAGCCCAGCTGATCGACCGTGTCCTCTCGGGCGACCCGAGTGCCGAACGCGCCATGTATGACGCGCATGTGGACCGCGTCTATCGGCTGGTGTACCGGATGGTGGGCGATGCTGACACGGCAGCCGATTGCGTCCAGGACACGTTCATCAAGGCGTTCGACCGGCTGGGGGATTTCCGGCGGGAATCGGCCCTGGGGTCCTGGATCGGGGCGATCGCGGTCTCGGTGGCGCTCAACGCGCTCCGGACCCGGAAACGGATCGCCAGCCGCCATGTCCCGATCGACTTCGCCGAGCATGCCGGAGCCCCTGGACACCTGGGCGAACCGGACCTTAGAAGCGGCATGCACCGCGCCATTGACGCACTGCCCGACGGTTATCGCACCGTCTTCGTGATGCACGACATCGAGGGCTACACACATGAAGAAATCGGCCGGACGCTCTCGATCACCAGTGGGACTTCCAAGGCGCAGCTCTTTCGCGCCCGTGCCCGTCTGCGCCAGGCCCTCTCGGCGCATGCACCGGAGTGATGTATGCGAGACGATGATTTCGTGAAGGACGAGCAGTCATCGGTGGTCGGTCATCGGTCGTCTGACGACCGACGACTGACGACTGACGACCTCGCCCAGGAGCCTCTCGACGAGACGCTCATGGCCCACGCCCGCAGCTACCACGCTCCCGGCGCGGTGCCGAGGGAAGAGATGTGGAGCGCGATACGGGATGGGCGAGATGGGCGAGATGGGCAGGATGGGCGGATCCTGCCGTTCCGGCGGGCCGTACGCATCGCCCTGCCGATTGCGGCGGTGCTGGCGGTGGGGGTTTTCGTGGGGCGGATGAGCATGGTCGACGGTCAACGGTCCACGGTCGACAGCGTGCCATTCACGAGTGGCGTTACCACCCCGCGGAGCGATCAGGTCGCCAGTGCTCCGCTTTCGGGCGACTCGACTGCTTCGTCGGCGCCGACGGCGCCTCCTCGCAATGACGTGGCATTTGTCGACCGTCGACCGTCGACCGTCGACCCGCATCGGACGACCGACGACCGACGACCGACGACCGTCTTCTCCGTCGCCGC
>DAIMFY010000328.1:0-2932 GCA_036724295.1 Gemmatimonadales bacterium
CGGCTGCCAGCGGCCGCCAGCTTCCCACGGTGCGGCCGCCACCACGGGAATCACCAGGAATGCGAGATAGATCGGCTTGAGCAGCACCAGGACGCCGACCACCGCACCAGCCGCCGCGAGTGCCCAGACGCGTGGCGGCGACGGCCCCAGCAGCGGCACGGTCGCAATCAACAGCAGTACCGCCCCGAAGCCATCGGGCTGCGCCGTGGAGTTGAAGCGGGTACTTGCGTAGGCCAGCACCCAGATCAGCGCGGCCGCCAGGGCAGCAGGCCGGCTGGTCCAGCGTGCGCCGACGCGATAAAGCGCAACCGCCGCGCCGGCGACAGCAATGAGGTCGAGCGCCCGGATGCCCCACATGTTGCGGCCGAATGCCAGCTGCGCAATGAGCGCCGGCAGGGCGGCCACCGGTCCCTTCACGTCCCAGGCATCGCGATAGAGCATGCCGCCGTGGAGGGTGACATCCGCCATCCAGGCGTACACCCCGTGGTCGCTCTGGAACGGCCACCAGAGCGACGTCACGGCCCATGCCGCCACGATCACAGCGAGCGCGGCGAGGGCGCCATTCCGCAGCGACAGCCTCACGCGGGCGTCACGCTGACGGCACTGACCTTGAACTCGGCGATCTTGGCGTAGGGATCAAGCGCCGGGTTGGTAAGAAGGTTGGCGGCGGCCTCCCGGAAGTGGAACGGTATGAAGACCTGGCCCGGCGCCTGCCGGTCCGAGATCCGGGTCCCGATCAGCATGGAGCCGCGGCGGCTCGTCACGCGCACCGTGTCGCCATCGCGGATCCCCATGCGCGAGGCGTCACCGGGATTGAGTTCCACGATGGGCACCGGCTCGCGCGAGTCGAGGCCGCGCGAGCGCCGGCTCATGGTACCGGTGTGCCAGTGATACATCTGGCGCCCGGTGTTCATGATGAAGGGATACTCGGCATCGGGCAGCTCTGCGGGCGGCAGGTATTCCACCGGCACGAAGATCCCCTTGCCATCACTGGTCGGAAAGCGCTCGCCGAAGAGGTACGAAGTGCCGGGGTGGCCCGGTTCCGGCACCGGGTACTGGATCCCCGAGCCGCCGATGGCGTCGTATGTCACGCCGCGCCACGAGGGCGTGACGCTGGCGATCTCCTGCATGACATCTTCCGCGCCGTTCCACTTCGTGGGAAGGCCGAGGCGGTTGCTGAGCTCCATGATGATATCAAGGTCGCGACGCGCGTCGCCGGGCGGCTGCAGCGCCGGCTCGCTCAGCTGGATGCGCCGCTCGGTGTTCACGAAGGTGCCCCGCTTCTCCGCGAAGGAAGAGCCCGGCAGGACGACATCGGCCCAGCGTGCCGTCTCGGTGAGAAAGAGATCCTGCACCGCCAGGAATTCGAGCCCGCGCACCCAGCCTTCGGCATGCGAGATGTCCGGATCCGAGATGACCGGGTTCTCGCCCATGATGAGCAGCCCGCGCACACCGCTGCCGGGCTTGGTCATCTCGGTAACCATGAGCCCATCCTTCAGCGACAGGCTCTCTTCCGGGACGCCCCACGCCCGGGCGTACTCGGCGCGGTTGGCCGGGCTCGTTACCGTGCGATAATCGGTGTAGGCGAACGGGATGGCGCCCACGTCGCTCGCGCCCTGGACGTTGTTCTGCCCCCGGATCGGCATCATCGGCGCGCCCCAGCGCCCGATCATGCCGCAGGCCAGCAGGAGATTGAGCAGGCTCGCGACGATGTCGGTGCCGGTGGCGTGCTGGGTGAGCCCCATGGCCCAGAGCGTCGCCGTGCGCGGGCCGCGCGCGTAGAGCTCCGCGGCGCGCGCGATGGTGGCGGCGGGAATGCCGGTAATCTTCTCGCCCAGCTCGAGGGTATACGGTTCGACCGAAGTGCGGACGGCGTCGAAACCGGTCGTCCGCCGGGCGATGAACTCCCGATCCTCCAGCCCCTGCTCCAGAATGTGCCGCAGCATGCTGTTGAAGAGGGCCACGTCGCTGCCCGGCTGCATCTGCAGGTGGACATCGGCGAGGGCAGCGAGTTCGACTTTCCGCACGTCGGCCACGATCAGCGTGGCGCCGCGCCTGACTGCCCGCTTGATGAGCGCGCCGAACACCGGATGCGATTCGGTGGTGTTGGCCCCGGCGATGAAGATGACGTCCGACGCCTCCTCGATCTCGCGCATCGAGCCCGACGCCGCCGATGTGGCGAGCGCTCGGCTCATCGCGCTCACCGAGGTGGAATGGCAGAGCCGGGTGCAGTGGTCGAGGTTGTTGGTGCGAAAGGCGCCGCGCACCATCCGCATGTAGGCGTAATTCTCCTCGTTGGTGCACTTGGCGCTGGAAAGCGCCGCCAGCGAGTCGGGGCCGTGGCTGTCGCGGATGCGCAGGATCTCCTGCGCGGCAAGGCTCATCGCTTCCTCCCACGTGGCCGGGCGGAAGCGGGCATACCACTCGGCCGGCGTCGATACGCGATCCCGCACGTCGTCGGCGCCACGCTTGCGGAAGCCGGTGCGGGGACCCTTGCCCTGCGCGCGCTGTGGCGGTCTCGGCTTGGAGTCCTGCGCCATCTCCTCGATCAGGTCCCAGGGCCCCTCGCGATGCCGGGGCCACTCCCCGGTCCAGCTCCAGGTCCCGTCGGCCGACCGTTCCCAGCCGACCCGGATCAGCGGCGTGGTGAGCCGGTCGCGATGCTGCGGGAAATCGTAGCCAAAGCGTCCCTTCACGCAGGTCGAGCCCTGGTTGGGGGTGTCCTCCTCGATCCAGGGCGACGTGACCCGCATCAGCGCGCCGTCCTTCACGTGCAGGTCCACCTGGCAGCCGACGGCGCAGTAAGGACAAACCGAGCGCACCACCTGGTCAGGCGCACGCAACGCCTCCTGGCCGAAACGGTCGCGCGGGATGAACTCGAAAATGGCATCGGTGGGGCAGACCCGGACGCACTCGCCGCACCAGGTGCAGC
>DAIMFY010000329.1:0-2913 GCA_036724295.1 Gemmatimonadales bacterium
CCAAGGGCAACTGGGGCAATCTGAGCAAGAATCTCGCGCTGTGGGTGCTGGTGGGCCTGCTGGCGCTCGCGCTGTTCCAGCTGATGAACAACCAGCGGTCCGGCTCGGAAGAACTGTCGTACACCCAATTCAGCCAGCAGCTTGATGCGCGCAACGTGGCGAGCGTGGAGATCTTCGATGGGAAGTACATCGAGGGCGACTTCCGCGCACCCATCTCGGTAAGCGGCCACTCGGTCACCAGCTTCAAGGTGCTGCTGCCGGTCGCGGACAGCGAGGAGTTTGTCAAGCGGCTCGAATCTGCCGGCGTCGTCATCAAGGCCAAGGAGCAGCGCGGCGCGCTGACGGCCATCATCATCTCGGCGCTCCCGTGGGTCGTGATTATCGGGCTCTGGATCTTCTTCCTGCGGCAACTGCAGGCGGGCGGCAGCCGCGCGTTTGCCTTCGGGAAGTCCAAGGCCAAGCTGCTGGCCGGTGATACACCCAAGGTGACCTTTGCCGATGTGGCCGGCGCGGATGAAGCCAAGGTCGAGCTCCAGGAGATCATCGAGTTCCTGAAGGACCCGCAGAAGTTCACCCGGCTGGGCGGGCGGCTGCCCAAGGGTGCCCTGCTGGTGGGCCCGCCAGGCACCGGCAAGACCCTGCTGGCGCGCGCCGTCGCGGGCGAAGCGGGGCGTCCCTTCTTCTCGATGTCCGGCTCGGACTTCGTCGAGATGTTCGTTGGCGTGGGTGCCTCGCGCGTGCGCGACCTGTTCGAGCAGGGCAAGGCCCACGCGCCCTGCATCATCTTCATCGACGAGATCGACGCGGTCGGCCGTCACCGGGGCGCCGGCCTGGGCGGTGGGCACGATGAGCGCGAGCAGACGCTCAACCAGTTGCTGGTGGAGATGGACGGCTTCGAATCCAACGATGGCGTCATCCTGCTGGCAGCCACCAACCGGCCCGATGTGCTTGACCCGGCGCTGCTGCGGCCCGGGCGCTTTGACCGGCAGATCGTGGTGGACGCGCCCGACGTGAAGGGCAGGGAAGGGATTCTTCGCGTGCACACGCGGAAGATCCCGCTCGGCAGCGACGTGAAGCTCGACGTTATCGCCAAGGGAACGCCGGGGATGGCCGGTGCCGATCTCGCCAACCTCGTCAACGAGGCTGCGGTGCTCGCGGCGCGACGCAACAAGTCGCTCGTGACCATGGACGATTTCGAGGACGCCAAGGACAAGGTGACGCTCGGGCTCGAGCGGCGCAGCCTCGTGCTGTCCGAGGAAGACCGACGCCTCACGGCGTACCATGAAGCGGGCCACACCGTGGTCTCGCTTTATACGCCCGGCGCAGACCCGGTGCACAAGGTCACCATCGTCCCGCGCGGTCGCGCGCTTGGCGTGATGCACTCGCTGCCGGAGCGGGATCGCTACGGCCACACCCGGGAATTCCTGGTCGGGCGGCTCGCCATCAGCTTTGGCGGCCGCGTCGCCGAAGAGCTGATCTTCGGTCCGGCCAAGGTCACCACCGGCGCCGGCAGCGATATCCAGGTGGCAACCAACATCGCCCGGCAGATGGTTACGACCTTCGGCATGAGCGAGCGCGTCGGCATGATGGCGGTCGGGGAGCGGGAACAGGAAGTGTTCCTCGGCCGGGACTTCGCCCAGCGCCGGGAGATTTCCGAGCACACGGCGCGGATCGTGGACGAGGAAGTGAAGGCCCTGCTCGACGCCGCCTACCAGCGCGCCCACTCGATCCTCACCGAGCACGGTGACCTGCTCAATCGCGTCGCCGAGTCGCTGCTGGAGCGGGAAACGATCGATCATGAAGAGGTCATGACGCTCTTCCGCGGCGGGACCTTGCCGCCACGGCCGCCCGAGACGCCGGAGCCGGTCAAGCCGGTGCCAGCGCTCCGTCCGGATGCGGTACCTGGGCGCGCCCCGGTTCTCGGCATCCCACCCGCCGAGCCCGCCGGCGCGTGATCGCAACCCCGCTCGACGCACGGTCCGGCCGTGCGGTGCGGGATGCGTTGGTCGGACACGGCTGGGACGACGCGCGCGCGGCTGATGCGGCCGCGGGGCTGGTCCAGACCATCATTCACCTCGAGGGCCTCGACGCCAACGCGATCGAGGCCCTCGTGCCGTTGGCGGGTACGCTCGGCCTGGAAATCCTGACCGGTGCCGATTGGGTCCTGCTCGCGGGCAGCACGTCCCGGCTCGCCGCGCTGGCGCGGCCATGGCTGGTGCCGCCGACACTGGCGGCAATCGCGGTCGGGGTGGGCTCTGCGCTCGCTGCAGATGCACCGCCCGCCTGGCGCGTCGCCGGCCGGTCCATACCGCTCGACGCGCCGGTCATCATGGGGATCCTCAACGTCACGCCGGACAGCTTTTCGGATGGCGGGCAATTCCGGCAGCTTGACACCGCCGTGGCGCACGCGGAGCGGATGGCACAGGACGGGGCCCTGATCATCGATGTCGGCGGTGAGAGCACGCGGCCCAATCGTTCCGAACAGGTGAGCGCCAGCGAGGAGCAGGAGCGCATCCTGCCGGTGATCTCGGCGCTGGCCAGAAGGCTTCCCGAGGCGGTGCTCTCGGTGGATACGATGAAGGCGGAAGTCGCGCGTGCTGCCCTGGCCGAGGGCGCGCACATTGTCAACGATGTCACCGCGCTCCGGGCCGATCCGGCGATCGCCGAGGTGGCTGCCGAAGCTGGCGCAGGGCTCGTGCTCATGCACTCGCGGGGCACGGCGCTCGAAATCGCATCCTACGCCCACGCGCAGTACGGCCACCTGGTAGCGGACGTCCGCGCTGAACTCGCGGCGGCGGTCGCGGAGGCGCTCGCGCGCGGGCTGGCGCGCGAGTCCCTCGTGCTCGATCCCGGCTTCGGCTTCTCCAAGCGCCCGGAGCAGAATATCTTGCTCGCCGACCAGCTTTCGGCGCT
>DAIMFY010000330.1:0-2910 GCA_036724295.1 Gemmatimonadales bacterium
GGCTCGCTCGACCTGCGGCTCAAGTATGCCTACGCCACGTGGGCGCCCTCCGGCGGTCCAATCACCCTGAAGCTGGGACAGATGCAGACGCCGTGGCTGGATTATGAAGAAACGGTGTGGGATTACCGGATGCAGGGAACCACCGTGCTGGACCGCGCCGGCTACCTCACGTCGTCCGACTTCGGCGTGGGCGCAGATGGATCATGGAACGGCGACGCCGTGACTGCCCAGGCGGGGCTGTACAACGGTGAGGGCTACAACAAGGCGCCGGGCGACCGCCGGAAGGACGTCGCGGGCCGAGTGTCGGTTCGCATGCTGGAGACGAATGATGATTCTCGCACCGGTGGCGTGCGGCTGGCCGCCTTTGGGCAGTACGGCACGCCGACCGGCGGTGGGGTGCGCCAGCGACTGGTGGGCATGGTCTCCTATCGCAGCGCCCTCCTCACGCTTGCCGCGGAAGCTGGACTGACGCGGGACCGGCTCGATGCTCCCGCTTCGCCCGCTGTGCCCGACAGCGCCACGCGAAAGGGCCGGGTCCTCAGCGCCTTTGGCGTGCTCCGTGTCCCCGACCAGCCGGTTTCGATCATTGCACGGGTGGATGATGTCGATCCGGACACCGACGCCTCGAACAACCGCCAGACCCGGCTGATTGGCGGCGTGGCGTGGCAGGTGAGCCCCTCGCTCCGCCTCCTCGCCGACCTCGACCACCTGATTCATGAAGGTGGTACTCCTTCACCCGCTGCCCAGGCCACCCGGACGCAGGGACTGCTGCAGGCACAGGTCATCTTCTGATGCAGTCTCATATCTCACAAACCGTCGGAGCAGGCATGAAGCGGATTTTCCCGGCGGCGCTGGCCGCCCTCATGGTCCTTTCGGCGTGCGGCGGCGAAACGGCGCGCAGCGCCGGCGACCACAGCCAGGCGGCTACCGGCGGGGGCGTCGCATTGACCGGCGCGGGCGCCACGTTCCCCAACCCGGTCTACGCGAAGTGGTTCGACACCTACGCCAGGGAGACGGGGGTAAAGATCAATTACCAGTCAATCGGCTCGGGCGGGGGGATCCGCCAGTTTACCGAAGGCACCGTGGATTTCGGCGCCACCGATGGGCCCATGTCCGATGAGCAGATCCAGGCGGTGGCGGGCAACGTCGCCCATATCCCGACGGTGCTTGGTGCGGACGTCGTGACCTACAACCTGCCCGGCATCGGCCAGAGCAGACTCAAGCTCGACGGCACGACGATCGCCGACATCTTCATGGGCAGGATCACACGCTGGAATGACCCCAGAATCGCAAGCAGCAATCCCGGCGTGTCACTGCCGGCGCAGGACATCATCGTGGCCCATCGCTCCGATGGCTCAGGCACCACGTTCATCTTCACTGATTACCTCTCCAAGGTCTCGCCTGAGTGGAAGCAGTCGGTGGGTGCCGGCACGTCGGTTGACTGGCCGAGCGGCCTGGGTGGCAAGGGGAACGAAGGGGTGACCCAGCTGATCAAGCAGAATCCTGGCAGCATCGGTTACGTGGAGCTGATCTACGCCATCAGCAATGGTCTCCCTTACGCAGATGTGAAGAACTCCGCCGGTCACTTCATCGAGCCTTCGCTCGCCAGTGTCACCGCCGCTGCGTCGGGCGCCGACCTCAGGCCAGGGACCAACTTCCGGGTTTCGATGACCAATCCCGCCGGCGAGGCCGCGTACCCGATCTCGTCCTTCACCTGGCTGCTGGTGAAGCCCAGCAACCCTGACAGCACCAAGGCCGCGCAGATCAAGGCGTTTCTCGTCTGGATGATTTCGCCCGAGGCGCAGCGGATGGCGGCGGACCTGCACTATGCCCCGCTGCCAGGGCCGGTGGTGGAGCTGGTGGCGCAGGAAATCGGGGCGCTGTAGGGGCGGCCCGCGCCCCTACAGGGCCCGTGACACAACCGTTACATCCCCGTGACTGACCGTAGCATGGCACACGGTACCTTCACGGCCATGGCAACATCCTCCGAGCGCGCGCACGTCGTGGGCGGCGCCGCTCTCGAGCGGCGGCAGCACAGTGATGCGCTCTTTCGCGGGCTCCTGGTGCTGATGGCCGTCGTGCTGCCCCTGCTGCTGTGCTTCCTGGTGTGGGAGCTCTGGACCGGCGCCCGCCCAGCCGTCGGCGCGTTCGGCCTCGGCTTCATCACCTCGAGCGCGTGGGATCCGGTCGCCGAGCAGTTTGGTGCACTCCCGCTCATTTACGGGACGCTGCTTTCCTCGCTCATCGCCCTGGCCATCGCAGTGCCGCTGTCGCTGGGCGTGGCCATCTTCCTCACCGAGTTCGCGCCGAGAAAGCTGCGCCAGCCCGTGGCGTTCGTGATTGGACTGCTCGCTGCCATCCCGAGCGTGGTGTATGGCCTCTGGGGCATCTTCGTGATGATCCCGCTGCTGCGCAGCACCGTCTATCCACTTCTCGAGCATGCGCTGGGCTTCCTCCCCTTCTTCAACGGTCCCATTTACGGCCCCTCGATGCTCTCGGCTGGGATCATCCTGGCCATCATGGTGATGCCCTACATCATGTCGGTTAGCCGGGAAGTGCTGCTCGCCGTGCCCGACACACAGCGTGAAGCGGCGCTCGCGCTCGGCGCGACGCGCTGGGAAGCGGTGCGGACGGCTGTGCTTCCCTATGCGCGTTCCGGCATCCTGGGCGCCATCATTCTCGGCCTCGGCCGTGCGCTGGGCGAGACGATGGCGGTGACGATGCTCATCGGCAACCGCCATGACATTGCCGCGTCGCTCTTTGCGCCTGGCTACACCATGGCCGCTGTGATCGCCAATGAATTCGCCGAGGCAGTCGGCGACATGCACCTGGCGGCGCTGGCGTACGTCGCGCTGGTGTTGTTCGGGGTCACGGTGCTGGTGAATGCCGGCGCCCGGCTGCTCATCTGGC
>DAIMFY010000331.1:0-2895 GCA_036724295.1 Gemmatimonadales bacterium
CGCGCCGTCGCCAGCAGTTCGCCAGCAAGCAGCAGCAGGCCAGCGGCAAGCACCAGGGCGGGAGCCCGCCGCCACCGGAGCAGCGACGCGCCGGCGGCCAGAATTGCCAGAAGTGCAGCAGTGACAGCCCAGGCGACCGAGGGCGCATGCAGCCACTCAGCCGCGGCGATCACGGTCGCCAGCACAGCCACCAGCCACCCCAAATCGCGATGCCTCACGACCGACATCCCTGGCGCTTGAAGGACATGACCCCTGGTGCTCTCCGGGAACGCCTGGCGGAGCGCGCGGCACTCATCGTGCCGGTGGGGACGACGGAACAGCACGGCCCCCATCTCCCGCTGGGCTGCGATTCGCTGATCGTGGAACGGCTGGCGGATGACCTGTCGGCACTCTCCGGCGTGCCGCGCACGCCGACGGTGGAATACGGCGTGCACACGCCGATCCCGTCATTTCCGGGTGGGGCTTCCCTCTCCCGAAAAACGCTGCACCGGGTCATGAACGAACTTATCGGATCATGGGAGCTTGGGGCAGGCGTGAAGGAGTTCCTGATCCTCACGGCCCAGGCCAACGATGCCCACCAGGAGGCGCTGAGCACCATCCGCACCGATTCGGCGCGTGTCCTCGCCGTGGACATCTTCGACCTCGACTTCGGCGATCGGCTGGAGCGACCCGACGATCCCGTCCAGGGCGGCGAGCTCGACACCTCGCTTCTCCTCTACATTGCGCCCGACCTGGTGCGCATGGATGTGGCACAGGATTACGTCCTTCCCGCCAAGGAGCGCGACTACCAGCCGGGCACGAGCCGGAAGATTCCGGCCGGATTTCCTGGCTCGGTCGGGTTCCCGAGCCTGGCAACGGCGCAGAAGGGCGAGCAGCTATATTCATTCATATTGGAGCAGGTCCAGCACTGTCTCAACGCCTGCTGAAGTACCCGAACTCAGGCTCCGAGGTCCGGATGCGCGTTCTTGCCCCCCTCGTGCTCGCCCTAATGGTCCTTCCGCCGGACGCAGCGGCTCAGCAGGGCGAGCCGGTCACTTATTCTATTACTCGTGCTGGTTCGAGCATCGGCGAGGAAGTGGCTACCCTCTCGCCGGGCGACGATCGCAACCCCGGTGGCACTACGCTCGTTGTGCGGGCTCACTACCCCGGTTCGCCACGCGATACGGCGCTCGAAGCCATGCTGCAGCGTGACGGCGCCAAGCAGTTTGTGCTGTTCCAGCTCGACCTGCACGACGATGCTGGCGGCAGCACGATTCTCGCCGCGGGCTCCGGCGCCAGGGTATTGCTGCGCACCGACACGCCAGGAAGCCGCGCGGTGCGTGAAGTCCCGGCGGGCGAGAACGTGGTGCTGCTCGACGATCACGTCCTCAGCCTCTATCAGGCGGTGGCAGACCTTGCCCGTCCCGCCGGGACGCGGTTGGTGGGCATCTATCCTCGCACGGGACGCCGGGTGCAATTCGAGGCCCGCCGCGGCGAGGGCGACCAGGCCCGGCGCATCACCCTCTCGGGCCAGCTCACCGGCACGCTGCTCGTCAATGCGGCGGGGCGACTGGTTCGGGCTGAGCTGCCTGCCGGACTCGTGGCCGCGGCCCGCTGATCAACCAGCGCCTCAACCCGTTGCGGTAGCATGAGTAGAGCCGGCATCGTCGCAAGCTGAAACTTGCGAAACTCCGGTTCCGTATGACCGTCTGTATCGCCACCCGAACGAGGACTCGTACATGCCCCGTACCACCGCCCTGCTGGTCGTCGCCCTGGTCGCTGCAGCTCCCCTGAACGCACAGGACACCACGCAGGCGGTGCCGATCCGGGCCACGATCACGCTCAGCGAGGCGCTTTCGCAGGCCCACGCCAACAGCCCCGCCTATCGCCAGGTCCTGAATGATGCCGGTCCGGCGCGCTGGGGCGTACGTCAGGCCTATTCCCAGCTGTTCCTGCCGAGTGCGGACGTCAGCATGGGTCTCGGCTACACCGGCGCCGGAAGCTCGACCTTCGGCGGGACCGAATTCCGCCAGTCGTCACCAAGCTACAACTCCAACTACGACATCAGCCTGGGCTGGAGCCTGAGCGGGCGGACGCTGACGGCACCTGGGCGTGCCAAGGCGCTCCAGCGCGCTACCAGCGAGCAGATCGCGGCGGGAGGCATTTCCCTCAAGGCCGACGTCACGACCCAGTACCTGATCACGTTGCAGGCGGTGGCGCAGGTGGACGTAGCCGAACAGCAGGTCAAGCGCAACGACGACTTCCTGCGATTGGCGCAGGCGCGCTATCAGGTGGGCCAGACTACCCTGCTCGACGTGCGCCAGGCCGAAGTCACCAAGAGCACATCAGAGGTGGCACTGCTGCGCGCCCGCCAGACCGCGAATGCGGCCAAGCTGGAGCTGTTCCGGCTCATGGGTGTCGAACCGCCGGCACCCGTCGCGCAGATTGCACTGACCGACAGCTTCCCGGTCACCGAACCCCAATTCGACCTGCCCACGCTGCTGGCGACAGCAGAGCAGCAGAATCCCAATCTGCGGGCGCTCAGGGCGCAGGAAGATGCCGCCGGCGCGGCGGTGACAGCGGCCAAGTCCCAGTACCTGCCGTCGCTCAACCTGAGCGCGGGCTGGAGCGGCTTTACCCAGGAATTTTCCAACGAGAACCTGCTCCTGAGCCAGCAGCTTTCCGGGGCGCAGGCAGGCTACCAGTCGTGCCTCGACAACAACCAGATTCGCTCGAGCGCCGGTCTCCCGGTAATCACCACCAACTGCCTGGCTGCAAATGGCCTGCAGGATGCCGGGACACTCGATCCGGCAGCGGTGGCGGCGTTTCACGACCAGAACAACGTGTTCCCGTTCAGCTTTTCGCGACAGCCGTTCCGGGCCAACCTGAGCATTTCGCTGCCCATCTTCAACGGCT
>DAIMFY010000332.1:0-2886 GCA_036724295.1 Gemmatimonadales bacterium
TGGAGAAGAAGCTGCGCTGTTCCTGCGGCTGCGGGCTCGACATCTACACCTGCCGTACCACCGACTTCACCTGCACCTATTCACCAGAACTCCATCGCGAAATCATGAAGCTCTGGGACAGCGGCGAGACCGCCGACCAGATCATCGCCACGTTCGTGCAGGAATACGGCGAGAAGGCGCTCATGGCGCCGCCAGCGCGCGGGTTCAACCTCGCCGGCTACCTGGTGCCGGGTGTTCTCATCCTCATGCTGGGTGCCGTGCTGGCCTGGGTGCTGCTGCGCCGCCGTGCCATCGTTGCGCCCGTCGCGGCGCCCTCGCCGCCACCGGTAGATGCAACTCGAGACGAACTGGCCGAGCTCGAGCGCGAAATCGCGGAATCCGACGGACGATGATCTGGGAACTGGCCGCGGCGCTGGTGCTCGGGTGCGCGGGTGTGTGGTTCATGCTGGCGCCGCTGGCCCGGGTGTCGCCGCAGGCCACGCCCTTGCCAGCCGATCCGTTCGATGTGGAGGAGACTGAGCGAAGCAGGGCGGTGGAGGCCCTCCGCGAAATCGAATTTGACCGCGCCACCGGCAAGCTTTCCGACGACGATTACAGCTTACTCAAGGGACGCTATACCGCCATCGCCGTTGAGGCAGGCCGGCAGCAGCGGGCGGTTGCGCCGGACGACGCCACAATCGAAGCGATGATCGCGGCGCATCGCCACGGCAGCGGGGGGGACACCTGTCCCACCTGCGGCCCCCGGCCCGAGCCAGACGCGGCATTCTGTTCCACCTGCGGCCTGCGACTTCCCACCGGTCGCTTCTGCACCGCCTGCTCGGCGGTCCTGCGTGATGATGGGCTCTTCTGCGAAGCGTGCGGGGTGAAAGCCTAGGGCGTGGGGCATGGGATCCTCACGCCCCACGCCCTACGACCGTCACAGCCCCACCCTCACTCCCAACCCCACCTCCATCCACTTCAGCGACTTGCGGCGATATCCGTCCGGCAGATCTGCCGGGTCAAACGGACTGCCTGACAGCCCGAACGCCAGCCGATTCTCGATGACGAGTCCGCCCGCATCGAAGCGCAGCGCCGCATGCACGCCGACGCCGGCGCGCCAGCGATGCTCTTCCTCGGGCAACGTCCAGCCATCCATGCGCAATCCCGCACCGGCGATGGCCGAAACCTGTCCAGGGCGCAAGAGGTTTCGCGCAACGGAAAGAGCGAGGCCGGTGCGTCCAAACGACAACGCCGAAAGCTGAAGCACCGAGACGGAGTCGGAAGCGCGCAGCACTGAGGGCGTGTTGTCGGCCATCAGCGACAGCTCCCACCGCGCAATGCGGCGGGTCACGCCGAGGCCGGCCGTGAGGCCCGGCGAGGGGCCGAAATCGGTTGATTCACCAGAGGCCGCGCTGCTGAACCAGGCCTGCCCCACCGACCCGCTGATGCTCCAGCCAGCTCCCTGCTGGGCCGCGCCGGACCTCGGCACGGCCAGCAGGAAGAGGGCGGCGCACACGCTCGCGCGCATGGTCACCGCATCTCCAGTGAGATGTACCCGTTGGTCTCGGCGTTCTTGCCCTTGACGATCCAGTTGTAGCCGGCGTGGCGCTCGGTGGTGGTTATGTCCTCCACCGCATTGCCGATGAGATCGTCGTTCGTCTTGATCAGGGAGCTGCCGAGTGACACGACCTGCTGCACGACCGGCAGGTACTTCCACACCTTGCCGTACCACGTCGTCACATCGCTGCCGCCTGCGAGGCCCTTGACCAGCGCGTCCACCGCCTTGATGATGGCCTTGAGGTCGGTCTGGCTTGCCTTCATCACGCACGGTGTGTCGTCGTCCTCGACGAAGAACAGCCGCAACGCCTGACCCGGATGGGCAGCGCGGAAGTTGTCGAGCTGGCCCTGGCTCATCAGGAGCGCGGATCCGCTCCAGTCCTTGCTGTCCTGGTTGAAGCCGTACGGCGCTACAGCGCGCTCGTTGATGCACTGGTATGTCGTGAGCGAGTCGGTGCCGCCCTTCTGGCCCAGCACGGAAATCTCGATCTCCGGCGCACCCTTGAGCCAGGACTCGAAGGTGTCGTTCAGGTGGCTCTGCGTCAGGTAGAGCCCCGGGACCGCGCCGCTGGAGCCGCCACCCCCACCGCCGGCCCCACCACCGACTGTCCCGCCGCCTTCGCCACCACCGCCACAGTCAGAGCACATCATGAACGAGACGTTGTGCCGGCGGGCTGCGCTGAAATCGGTTTCCCTCGGCACGACCGCCAGCACCGGCGTCGCTGGCGGCACGTCCGGATCGAGAGCTACGCGCTTGCCGTCGAGCGTGAATGCCACCGGGATGGTGCCGTCGGCGCCGATGGTGCCGACCAGCAGCTGGTCATCGCCCCGCCACGCCTGCCGGTGTGCCGGCACCGGAAAGTACATCTCCAGGCGCGCGGCCTCGCCATCGTTCACCGTGCTGGAGTCGGCGTCGCGGAGCGCGCGCGACCCCCGGCCACGATCGGCATTCAGGAACTGGTCCACCGCGATCTTCCCCTCGTCTATCGAGGAGGTATCGATGGCCTGGCGGATGTAGCGGCGGAAGTCCGGTTTCCTGAGTGCCCGGGCAAATTGCCGCGCGAGATGCTCTCGCGCCCCGTCCGCGCTGGCCGGCGGGCGACGCGACTCGGCAGGGACATCAAGAGGCGCGGTGGGGCTTTCTGTGCCGGTGCTGCACGCTGCGGCAAGCAGCAACAGCGGCAAGTATGACTGCTTCATGGGATCCTCCTGTGAAGTGAGGTCCCAAGGTCGGAAGAATCAGGGTGATGTGTGGTACCGCGATTATGCGGAAGGGGACGGGAAAACGGTCAACGGTCGACCGTCGACTGTCAGTGCTCCAGCGCGTCCAGCCGCCTCGACGCCAGCCCG
>DAIMFY010000333.1:0-2884 GCA_036724295.1 Gemmatimonadales bacterium
AAGCTCCGACACTCGAGACGCACGCCACCTGCCCATCTCGCCCATCTCGCCCATCCTGCCCATCTTGAGAGCCCATCTAGCCCATCTTGCCCATCCAGCCCATCTTCCTGTCTGCCCTCAGCACAGCCAAGGAGCCCCTCGATGCGCCGAGCCGTGTCCGTCCTGACCGCCCTGTCCGCCCTGTCCGCCCCGTCCGTCCTGTCCGCCCAGACTCCCTATCGGCCCGATTCTGTAACAGCCGCCGACTACACCCACGCCGAGAAGTACCTGTCGGCCGCCGTATTCCCGCTGGTGAAGGGGATGGCGTCCCGGCCCACCTGGCTGGGTGACCGGTTCTGGTACCGCGTGAGCGGCACGGACGGCTCGCGCTTCGTGCTGGTGGATCCGGCAAAGAAGTCGCGCACCGACGCGTTCAACCAGGGCAAGCTGGCGGCGGCGCTCTCCAGGGCGGCCGACGCCACCTACAGGGCCGACAGCCTTCCCTTTTCCAGCTTCGAGTACACCGAGGACGGGCGGTCCATCACCTTCGCCATCCGCGGGAAGCGCTACACCTGCACCGCCGACGGCACCACCTGCACCGGGACGGAGGCCGCCGAGCAGCGGATGAACCGGGACGAGATCGTCTCGCCTGACGGGAAGCTCGCGGCCTTCCGGCGCGACAACAACCTGTGGGTGCGCAACGTCGCCACCGGCAAGGAAACCCAGCTCACCACGGATGGCATCGAGGATTACGGCTACGCCACCAACAATGCCGGCTGGACCATGAGCAACCGGCCGGTGCTGCTCTGGTCGCCTGATTCGAAGAAGATCGCCACCTTCCAGCATGATGGACGCGGCGTGGGTGAGATGTACCTCGCGAGCACCACGGTGGGACATCCGGTGCTCAAGGAGTGGAAATACCCGCTCCCTGGCGATTCCCTCATCTTCCGCATCAGCCGGGTGATCATCAACGCCGATGGGAGTGGCGTGGTGCGGCTCAAGATGCCGCCTGATGCGCATCGTTCCACCAAGTGCGACCACGTCGCCTGCAGTGGCGACACCTTCTCCGACGTCGAGTGGAAGCCCGACGGCACCGAGCTCGCCTTCGTCTCCAGCTCGCGCGACCACAAGGATGCCACGCTCCGCGTCGCCAACGCGGCGACCGGCGACGTGCGTACCGTGCTTACCGAGCACCAGGACACCTATTACGAAAGCGGCGTCGACGGGATCGCCTGGCGGGTGCTCTGGAACCGCGGCGAGGTGCTCTGGTACTCCGAGCGCGACGACTGGGGCAATCTCTACCGCTACGATCTTGCCACCGGCAAGCTCAAGAACCAGGTCACCAAGGGTCCCGGCGTGGTGCTCGACGTGATCCGGCTGGATGAAGACAAGGGCGTCGTCTACTTCACCGGCGGGGGGCGGGAGGAGGGGCGCGACCCGTACTACTCGCACCTCTACAGCATCAAGCTCGACGGCAGCGGAGAGAAGCTGCTCACGCCCGAGAATGCCGACCACACCGTGACCTTTGCGCCCTCGGGCAAGTACTTCGTGGACACCTGGTCCACGCCCACTACGCCGCCGGTGATGGTGGTGCGCGACGCCGCGGGCAAGCTGCGCCAGAACCTCGAGAAGGCGGACGTCTCCGCCCTCCTCGCCGCCGGCTGGAAGCCGCCGGTTCCCTTCACCGTCAAGGCACGCGACGGCAAGACCGATCTCTACGGGCTGATGTTCGTTCCGACGAAGCTCGACTCGACGAAGAAATATCCGATCGTCAATCACATCTATCCCGGCCCGCAGACCGGCAGCGTGGGCTCGCGCTCCTTCTCGCCCGCCCGGAGCGACGACCAGGCGCTCGCGGAGCTCGGCTTCGTCGTCGTCGCGCTGGACGCCATGGGCACGCCGGGGCGGTCCAAGTCATTCCACGATGCCTACTACGGCGACATGGGAGACAACGGACTCCCCGACCAGGTGTCGGGCATGAAGCAGCTGGCGGAGAAGTATCCGTGGATCGACATCAACCGTGCCGGCATCTATGGCCACTCGGGCGGCGGCTACGCCACGGCCGACGCGATGTTCCGCTTTCCTGACTTCTTCAAGGTGGGCATTTCGGAAGCGGGCAACCACGACAACCGCAACTACGAGGACGACTGGGCCGAGAAGTGGCAGGGCCTGCTGGTGACGTACGGGAAGGACTCCACCAACTACGACAACCAGGCCAACCAGCTGGTGGCGAAGAACCTCAAGGGCAAGCTGCTGCTGATGCACGGCTCGATGGACGACAACGTGCCGTTCTACAACACCCTGCTGGTGGTGAATGCGCTGATCGAGGCCAACAAGGACTTCGACCTGATCATCCTGCCAAATCGGCGTCACGGCTTCGGGAATGAGCCGTACGTGATCCGGCGGCGGTGGGACTACTTCGTGCGGAACCTGCTGGGGACGGGGACGCCGAAGGAGTTCAGTCTGGGAGATTGATCTCGGGATGGGCAGGATGGGCAGGATGGGCAGGATGGGCAGGATGGGCAGGATGGGCAGGTCGAAGCTAAACAGGAGTCATTGCGAGCACCCGAAGGGTGCGAAGCAATCGGGTCGCTCAAGCATCAGTCCGCAGGCCACCCGATTGCTTCGTCGGGCCCGATGGGCCCTCCTCGCAATGACACGCGTGTGTCAGTCTCGCGCCAACAGCCGGCAGCCATCCTGCCCATCACGCCCCCGCCCTCAATTCCTCCCCCTCATTCACAAACCGGTCCACCTCCACCCCATACTGCTTCTCGTACAGCTGCCGGTAGCGGCCGTCATGCGCCAGCAGCTCCGGCTGGGTTCCGCGCTCTACCACTTCGCCATTTTCCAGCACCAGGATCTGGTCCGCGCTCGCGATGGTGCTGAGACGGTGGGCAATCACGAA
>DAIMFY010000334.1:0-2882 GCA_036724295.1 Gemmatimonadales bacterium
GGCCGCGATCCCGATGCCCCGCTCACCGGCGTGTTCGCGACCCGCTCACCCGACCGTCCCAACCCCATTGGCCTGCACCGCACCCGCGTGCTTCACATCGAAGACGGCACTCGGCTCCATGTCGAAGCGCTCGAGGCGATAGACGGCACGCCGGTGGTGGACATCAAGTGCGTGCTGCGGCATGAAGGCTGAGCGCTCAGCGCAACTTCCGCCCCAGGAAGCCGCGTATCACCGCGCCAATCTCGCTGGCGTGAGTCTCCAGCGCGAAATGGCCGGTCCCATACAGGCGCACTTCAGCGTCGGGCAGGTCGCGCCTGAAGGCGTGCGCGCCGGCCGGCACGAAGATCGTGTCATTCTGCCCCCACACGGCCAGCAATGGTGGCTGATGTTTCCGGAAGTATTCCTGGAAGGCAGGGTAGAGCTCGAGATTGGTGCGATAATCCAGGAAGTAATCGAGCTGGATCTCGTCATTGCCGGGCCGGGCGAGTAGCGCCGCGTCGAGCGTGTAGCTCTCGGGCTGGATGCGGCTTACGTCTGAAACGCCATCGGTATACTGCTCCCGGATCGAGCCGGGCGTGAGCAACTGCGCGAGCGCGGCGCGATGTTCGGCGGTCGGCTCTGCGCCGTACTGGCGGATGAGCCCGAACCCCGCACCGAGGCCCTCTTCGTAGGCATTTCCGTTCTGGGTGATCCACGCCGTGATCCGCTCGGGGTGGGCAAGCGCCATCCGGAACCCGACGGGTGCCCCGTAGTCGAACACGTACACTGCGAAGCGGCTCACCCCCAGCTCTTCCATGAACCTGCCCATGACCGCTGCCATGTGCGCAAAGCTGTGCTCCATTGACGCAGGCGACACGGTGAAGCCGAAGCCGGGGAGGTCCGGTGCGAGCACCCGGAAGTGCGCCGCCAGCTCCGGAATGAGGTTCCGGAACATGTGGGACGAGGTGGGAAAGCCGTGCAGCAGCAGGACGACTGGCGCGTCAACGGGTCCCGCCTCCCGGTAAAACACCTGATGACCCATGACATCCCGCGTCCTGCAGTGCACCCGCCCCAGATCCACCGCCGGTGCATGCGCCGGCTTCATCGCGTTTGCGATCGCCTGCATGCGGCTCTGGCCGCGCATGCTGCCTGGAGCATGTAACTTCGACATGACACTACTTCCTTTCAGGAAATCTTCCCCCGCTCCCGGCGACGCCGGGATCAGTCTTTCTCAGCGGGTGCGTGAACATGATTAATGACATCCAGCGCCAGGGCCGCGTGGGCGTATGATCCGCCGGCCCGCATTTCGGCGGCGACCCAGATCGCCTCCATGATCTCTTCAGGTGTGGCGCCTGCCCGAAGTGCCGTGCCCGTGTGGCCGCGGATGCAGTAGGGGCACTGGGTCACGTGGGCCACCGCCACGGCGATGAGCTGCTTGGTCTTTGCGGGCAGCGCGCCATCGGCGAAGACAGCCTGGCTGAACGCGCGGAAGGCGGCGGCCGGCGCTGGCGCAAGGCTGGCCCGCTGCGTCGACATTTCCCTGGTTGCTGGTGGGTAGAGCTGCTCGGTGTCTGCCATGATATCCCTCTCCATTGGTATTCAGTCGGCCACCGGATGTACCAGCGACAGAACCCCGCACGCGATGGGCAATGTCACCTGGGCCGGAATGGGCCCGAGCGATGCCACCGATGCCGGAAGCTGAGTCGAAGCCGGTACGCCATGCAGGAAGACCACCCGATGGTCCAGGTCGAGCTGCTGGCCCGGATATGTCGTGTCGAAGGCCTGCTGCAGTGCCGCCAGCGAGACGGTATCGGCATAGGCCAGCGTTCCGCCCGCCGTGGCGACGGGATAGGTGTGCTGCGGGATGTCCATGCTGACCGGGTCGCGATGCAGCGGGATCATCGTGGTACCCGACAGCGCCTCGGTCTCGATCAGGTCCACCAGGCTGTCGCCATTGGCGTCAGCCGCCATGGTCGGGCAGGCGGCCGCCCGTCCATCGGTGAAGCCGTGCACGTGCTGCCAGTGCTCCATGCCGGCCGGGACGTCGCTGGCGTCAACCGAAATCACCAGCTGGTCGCCGGCCACGGCAAACTGCACCGTGCCGGCCGCCGGCTGCCCGGTGACCGAGCTGTTGAGCGGGGTGAGTGAGGCGGCATAGACCGTCGCCGAGGCTGGCTTGGCCGGGGAGCACCCGGACAGCAACAGCATGACGAGCAGCAGCAGCAGCGCGAGCGCACTATTGCGCAGGGCCCGTGTGGCTGCGGCTGGGAACACGCTGACCGACTCCGACTCTGCGGATGACTGTCTCATGACTGTTTCTCCAGGAATGCCTTGAGCGCGACGGCACCATTGCGCTCGGTATCGTGCGCGGCATAGATGAATGTGACCCGGCCTCGCCGGGTGAGGGTGAGCAACGGCTTCCATGCCTCGGGGTTGGCCCGGAGCTCGGCGAAGTAGCGGCGCTTGAACTCGGTCCAGCGCTCGGGGACGTGACCATACCATCGCCGCAGCTCGGCGCTGGGCGCCACGTCCTTGGCCCATTCGTCGAGCCGGAGCCGCGCCTTGGTCACGCCGCGCGGCCACAGCCGCTCGACCAGGACCCGTCGCCCATCGGTGTCTTCTGCGTCATCGTACGCGCGCTTCAGCCGGATCATGTCTGCCCTCGCACGGCTGCGCTCAGCCCTTGTAGGTAATGACCTTGCCCCAGAGATCGGCCGTTCCCCACAGCCCTTCCCGGAGGCATTCGAGCTGGACAATCTGGCTATGGTCCACGAACAGGTTCACCTCGGGCCCATAGTTCTTCACGTACCACGAGAACACGTCAGGATCAGCCGCCTCGAACATCACCCGTTCCAGCCCCAGCGCATCGGCGATCCGGGCCGGCACGTCGGTGCGCCAGGTCG
>DAIMFY010000335.1:0-2865 GCA_036724295.1 Gemmatimonadales bacterium
TGCGATCTTGCTACGGTTTGCGACCGCTCACCTCTTGACTTTCTTTAAGCCGGCCACGCATATTGGCAGCCACCCTTTTCGATAATCAGGGCGGCTTCTTCTTGCATTTCGTCATCGACGCGGAATCGTGTGTCGCATGCCTGGCATGCGTGCGTGACTGCCCCACCGACGCCATTGCGGTTGCCGGTGAGGCTCCGCTGTTGCAGGTGGTCGATGAGCTCTGCATCCGCTGTGGCCAGTGCTACGCGGTCTGCGCCCATGACGCGGTGCGGGTCAATGGCGAGGTGGGCCGGGCTCTGGCCATCGCCTCCCAGGGCGACGGGATCCTGATCCTGAGCCCGGAGATGGCGTCCCACTTCTATCCCGCCACGCCCGAGCAGGTAGTCAACGCCTGTTACGAGGCGGGCTTCCGGACCGTCACCCGGGGTGTCATCGGGGACGAACTGGTCGCAGCCGAGTACCTCAAGCTCTGGCGCGAGGAGCCGTGGGGTACCCTCATCCGTTCCACCGACCCGGTCGTGGTGGATGCGGTACGGGCACAATTTCCTGAGCTCATCCCCTACCTGGCGCCGGTCACCACGCCGCCGGTGGCCGAAGCCCGGCATCTCCGGGTGCGGTTCGGGCCGGGACTCCGGATCGTCCATGCCGGGGTAAACGCCAGCGAAGGCTCGCCCGACCTCGATGCCGCCATCACCTTCGGCGATCTCGAGGAAGTGCTCGGGGCTCGCGGGGTCAACATCCTGGCGCAGCCCACCTGGTTCAGCCGGGTGCCGGAAGAGCGGCGGCGGCACCAGAGTGCGGCGGGCGGGATGCCGCTCGAACTGCTGGAGGAGTTCAAGCAGGCGAGTGCGCGCTTCCGCCTGGTGCGGGGGCTGGATCAGCTTCCTGCCATCTCCCGTGCGGTGACCGTGGACCGCATGGACCTGGGCTTCGTGGACATCCTCTCCTACGAGGGCCTGCTGGACCACCCACTGGCCGGTCCCAAGGACCAGCTCTTCTGGCGCCGGGCGCTCATTGCCAGCACCGAGCCGCCCCGGGCGCTGGCGCCGGTGCTCGACCGGACGCTGGTGGCCAGCGTGGGCGCCATCTTCCAGATTCAGCCGGAGCGGATGGAGCCGGACGGCGAAACTGTCGCCATGATCCTCAAGGAAATCGGCCTCGGCCCCAATGGCCGGCCCTGGGATTGCGGTGCATGCGGATTTGACACCTGTCAAAAATTTGCCGAGGTCGCGGCCGCCGGCCGGGCCACTTTGCGGCAATGCTTGCCGTATCAGGAGCGCCGGGCGGAGGACGCCCAGAAGGCCGCGGCGGTGGATCTCCTTACGGGACTATCTACTTACCGCGTTCTCCGGGACCGGCTGTCCTTCGAAATCGAGCGTTCCAGACGGAATGGCGAGACCTTTGCTGTATTATTCCTGGATCTGGACCGATTCAAGCAGGTAAACGACACGTACGGCCACGAGGCCGGCAACGAAATCCTGCGGGCCGCCTCGGCGGAGATTCGTAACGCCGTGCGTGCCTCGGACGTGGCCGCCCGGTACGGGGGCGACGAATTTGTCGTCATCCTGACCCGCACCGACCTGGCCGGTGCCACACGTGTGGCCGAGGCGCTACGGGCCGGGATCGAGGGCGTGGGGCGGCGGCTGGGCTACGAGTCTGGGCTCATCACGGTCAGCTGCGGCATCGCCGAGTTCGACCCCAAGCAGCCCGGCGAAGGTGACCTGCTGGTCACCGCCGATCGCGCGCTCTATCGGGCCAAGGCGGCAGGGCGTAATGTGGTTGCTTGACAGGGCGGGCAAGACGGGCAAGACGGGCGAGACCGGCATGTTGGGTGCGTGACCCGCGACCCGCGACTCGCGACCTGCGACTGATAGGCCAGCTTACCAGACAACGGAGTTCGAGTGACAGGTCCATACTCAGCCAAGCAGCAGGGTGCCACCGCCAACCCGGGGAAGGCGCCGAACGACGCCATACCCGATCCGTGGGGCGTGCGCCGGGCCGAGAACCTGCTCACCAGTCTCGAAGGAATCCTCTCGGCGCGGGTGGTCACCACCCCGCTGGGTGAAGTGAGTGAAGTCCACGTGCTGGCGCAGTCGGGCTTGCAGCCCAAGCAGCTGGTCCGGAACATCGAATCGGCGCTGCTGGCCCAGCTGGGCCTCCGGGTGGACCATCGGAAGATCAGCGTGGCGCAGACGGCGGACGTCAAGCCGCTGGAGGCGCTGGAGCAGACGGCGGTGCGGGAGCAGGCGCTGCGCCGCGCGGTGCTGTTCGAGAACCTGACGGTGGCGCCGGGACAGCGGCCCCACCGCATCGGCATCCAGGTGACCCTGAGCTACCGGGGCCAGACGGAAATGGCGTCGGAGGAGTCGAGTGACACGCCTCGCAGCCGGGTGGAAGCGGCGGCCAAGGCGGCGGTCACGGTCCTGGACCGGTTGCTGGCGGACGTGAGTGCCTCGGTGGCGCTGGGCCTGGAAGGGGCGCGCATCGTGGAAGCGTTCGAGCGGCAGTTTGCCTTCGTGGGGGTGCAGGGGCTGGGCGGGCGGGATTCGCTGTTGCTGACCGGGTCGGCGGAGATCAAGGAAAGCGCCGAGCGGGCAGCGGTCTTTGCAGTGCTGGATGCCACGAATCGGTGGACGGAGATGCGCCGGCCGGATTGAGGTAGCGATCGGGTGCGGGCGTCGGGTTCACACGCAGGCTGACGAAAGGAAAACACGGGTCGGGGACCAGACCGGGCACGGTCAAAGCGAAATCGAGCGGACGAAGGACAAGCGGAGCGTCTGGCATGCTATAGCGAGGCAGCCACTTCCCAGCAGTATCATCGGATAGTACCCGAGGGGGGGTGACGCTCATGTTGCTTATCGACGT
>DAIMFY010000336.1:0-2857 GCA_036724295.1 Gemmatimonadales bacterium
CCAAGCCCATCGAAGGCATCAACGGCAGCGGCATGCACATGCACCAGTCGCTCTTTCGTGGGGAGGGGAAGAACGCCTTTCACGACCCGAAGACCGAGAACGGGCTGAGCACGCTGGCGCTGAGTTATATCGAGGGATTGCTGCAGCACGCGCGCGGGTTCTGCGCCATCACCAATCCGCTGGTCAATTCCTACAAGCGGCTGGTGCCGGGCTTCGAGGCGCCGGTGAATGTCGCGTGGTCCATGCGGAACCGCTCGCCGCTGGTGCGGATTCCCGATCGCCGCGGCACCGGCACGCGGTGCGAGCTCCGCACGCCCGACCCGAGCTGCAATCCCTACCTGGCGCTCACGGTGCAACTCGCGGCGGGGCTTGATGGCGTGGAGCGGAAGCTCAAGGCCCGTCCGCCCGTCAACCGCAACATCTTCACCATGAGTTATCGCGACCGGCGCAAGTTCCGCATTGACGACCTGCCGCGCGACCTGCACGAGGCGCTGGACGAGATGAAGAAGGACAAGGTGATCACGGCGGCGCTGGGCGACCACCTTACCGAGCGGTTCCTCGAAGCCAAGCGGAAGGAAGTCGAGGAATACCAGCGGCACGTGAGCGCGTGGGAAGTGGAGCGGTACTTGGGACGATACTAGATGGGCGGGATGGGCAGGATGGGCGAGATGGGCAGGTGTCGTCATGAAGAGTCATTGCGAGGCCCGCAGGGCCGAAGCAATCGGGTAGCTGACATCCGGATTCACGCGACCCGGTTGCTTCGTCGAGCCCTTCGGGCTCTCCTCGCAATGACGCGCCGTGCCAGGAGCGGCCCGCCCGTCCCGCCCATCCCGCCCGCCTAGTCCGTCTTGCCATCCCACGTCAACGTCGCTCCGCCAATCGGCAGCGGCACGGTGGCGCGGGCCGGGATGCGCCGTGCGTCATCGGTGAGCCAGAGCTCCGAGGTACGCCCCGCCGCGGAAACCTTGAGGTGCAGGCAGCGCAGCGAGGCACCCGACCCCACCTTCACCATCTCCTTCCCCAGCGCCGACACGGTGATCGGATTGAAGCCGTTCCGGAAATAGCCACGGAGCGCCCGCGACTGGCCCGGCGCGAGCGGCAGGGTGCGGATATAGTAGAGCAGGGCGAGCTCGTCCATCGGGTGCGCCGGCGCCGTGTAATCCTGCTCGCTGCCCGCCAGCCGGTAGCGCGCCGAATCGGGCACGATCTGCCATTGCTCGTCAGTCACCCGTCCCGCAAGATCCATGTGGCGATGAAACTGGAGCGAGGCGAACTCTGACGACTCGACCCACGACGTCAGGTTCCAGCTCGACTTGAGCCCCGGCGGGCCGCCGGCCGCATGGAGCGTGAAGACCACCGACGGCTTGCCGCGCAGGCTGGCCGTCCGCGCCACCTGAAGATCGGCGGTGCCGGCGGGGAAGTAGCCGAGCTTCGCTTCGTAATGCAGCGTCTCGCCAACGGCAAAGGGCCAGTCGGCTGGTGCATGCGTGAGTGAGCCCGCAAGAATGACGGCGACAACAGGAAAAACCCGCACGTGACTGCTCCCAAGGCATGGTGTTTCGATCTGGACGGCACGCTCTATCAGGGCGATGCCGCCATTCCCGGTGCGGCGGAGGTGCTGACAGCGTTGAGACGCGTCGGCATTCCATTCCGTTGCGTCTCCAACACCACCAGCCGCTCGCGGCGTCTCATCGGCGAACGCCTGGCGCGCTACGGGCTGGATGTGGCGCCCGATGAAATCTTCACCGCTACGCTCGCAGGCGCATCCTGGCTGGCGCAGGCCGGTGCCCAGCGGGTAGCACCGTTCGTGCCGCGAGAGGCGCTGGAAGATCTGGGGCCGCTCACCCTGGCAGGGGGCACCAGCGGCGCGCCCGCGTCCGGCCCGGTGGACGCAATTGTCCTGGGCGACCTCGGCCCGGAATGGACCGATGCGCTCCTCCAGGAAGCATTCACCCATCTCATGGCGGGCGCCCGGTTTCTGGCCCTCTCGCGTGACCGCTACTGGCATGACGGGGTCAAGCTTACCATGGACTGCGGCGGCTATGTGGCGGCACTTGAGTATGCCACCGGCCGGGAATCGGTGCTGGCGGGGAAGCCCAGTGCCGAATTCTACCGCCAGGTGCTGGCGTCATTCGGCGATGGCACAGCTGCGACAGGTGTCATCATGGTGGGCGACGACATTCGTTCCGACGTGGGCGGAGCCCAGGCGGCCGGGATGCGCGGCTGGCTGGTAGAGACCGGCAAGTTCAATCGTGAGGTGGTGGAGGCCAGCGGCATCACCCCCGACCGGATCATCCCGAGTATCGCCGAGGTGGCGGAGTGAAGGTATGATTGACGCATGACGACACCGCCGCCAGAACCCCCGCCGCCAGAGCCCCCGCCGCCGGACACGCCGCCCCCGTCGCCCGAGCCGGCTGACGAGCCCGCTGCTGTCAGCGCCGACGCCAAAGCCGAGCGGCGACGCCGGATCAAGCGGAAGCTGGAACTGATCTGGCTCAGTGTTCTGCTCGTCGTGGTGCTGGGTTTTGCCATCTACACCACGATCATGGCCAACTACGCCTACTCCGAAGGGAGCAAGGCAGGCTACCTGCGGGTGTTCGAGGATCGCGGCTGGCTCTGCAAGACCCACGAGGGCGAGCTGCTGATCACCTCGGCGCCGGGTGTGCCGCCGGAGACCTGGCACTTCAGCGTACGGGACAAGGACCTGCTCGCCACCCTGAGGCCGGCAGTGGGGAAGCGGGTGCTGGTGTTCTACGAGGAGCACCGGGGACTGCCCACCAGCTGCTTCGGCGCGACGAACTTCTTCGTGGATAGTGTGGTGGTGCAGCCGTAGAGGTCGAGGGGTCGAGAGGTCGAG
>DAIMFY010000337.1:0-2855 GCA_036724295.1 Gemmatimonadales bacterium
GGCATTGCCTTTCCGCGGCAGATACATCGGCTGTATCCGTGAGCGTGGAGATATGAGCCATGAGCTATGAGCCATGAGCTATGAGCGATACCACCGCACAGCTCTCAGCTCTCAGCTCTCAGCTTTCAGCTTTCAGCGCTCAGCCCGCTTGACCTCATCCCACAGCTCATCCAGCGCCTCCAGGCCAGCGTTCTCCATGCTGACGCCTCGCTCGGCGGCAAGCGCTTCGATCTGGCGAAAGCGGTGGACAAATTTGCGGTTGGCGCGCTCGAGTGCCGCGCCCGGCTGGACGTCGAGCTTTCGGGCCAGGTTCACTGCGGCGAAGAGCAAGTCACCCAGTTCATCCTCCAGGGCGTCCCGATCGCGCATCGTGATTGCCCGCTCCACTTCAGTGGTTTCCTCCTTCACCTTGGCCAGCGGCCCATCGGCGTCGGGCCAGTCGAATCCCACGGACGCGGCGCGCTCCTGCAGCCGGAACGCCATCAGCAGCGGTGGGAGCGTGGGCGGCAGACCATCGAGCGTGCCTCGGGTCCGTTCCCGGCGCTTGAGCCTTTCCCAGGCTTCAGGCGGGCCGAGGTCAAAGAGATGAGGATGGCGCCGCTGCATCTTCCGGACGACCTGATCAGCGAGACCCTCGGCCGTCGCGCTGCCGTCTTCCTCCGAGAGCACGAGCTGCCACGCCAGATGAAGAAGGAAGTCCCCCAGCTCCTCGCGGATCGCGTCACCATCATTCTCACCGATAGCGTGATCCAGTTCGAGCACCTCCTCCACGAGGTAGGGTCGCAGCGTCGCGCGCGTCTGCGCCCGGTCCCACGGACACCGATTGCGGAGGTCGCGCACCAGGTCCATGACTCGCGTGAGTGCCGGCTTCTCTTGCATCCGCTCTCCCGTGACCAATATCCTTCCAGCCGCTCTCATGAACACCACATGTCCTGACATCCCCGAGCGCGCGTGGGTCGAGGTTGACCTCGCCGCCTTGATCCGGAACGCGCGCCGAGTGGCGCGCGTGTCCGGCGCCCGCCTGCTGCCGATGGTCAAAGCTAATGGCTACGGTCTCGGTGCCGTGGCTGTCGTGCGCGCCCTGGAACCGCTGGATCCGTGGGGCTACGGCGTCGCGTCGCCCGCGGAAGGACGGGAGCTGCGCGAGGCCGGCATCGAGAGGCCGGTGCTGGTCTGCACTCCCTGCCCGCCGAGCTGGATGCCGGCCATGCTGCGGGACCGGCTCACGCCGTTGCTCGCCGACGTTCAGGCCGTGCAGGCGTGGCTCGGCCTGGCGAACGGGCGACCCTTCCACGTGGGAGTGGACACCGGCATGACGCGGGGTGGATTCTGCCTTGGTGACCGGGACTCATGTACAGCGCTTCGGCAGGTTATCGCGGGACTGCCCGGCTACCAGGGCATCTGCACCCACTTCCATTCGGCCGATGAGCAACCCGCCACGATCATGCGGCAGTGGGATGAATTCCAGCAGGTGATCGAGACAGTCGGCCGGCCGCCGCTGGTGCACGGGGCGAACAGCGCCGGCGCCCTGCGGAACAGCGCCGTCTCTGGCGACCTCGTGCGTCCGGGCATTTTTCTTTATGGCGGAGCGGCCGGCGGCCAGAGCCCGGAGCCCGTGGCACGGTTTCGCAGTCGCGTCGTCGCCGTCGAGGAGATCGGGGCGGGGCAGTCGGTGAGCTACGGCGCAAGCTGGCGGGCCAGTGTGCCGACCCGGATTGCCGTGGTAGCCGCCGGCTACGCTGATGGCTGGCACCGGAGCGGGTCTTCACGAAGCGTGGTAGAGCTTCGTGGGCGTCGCGTGCCGGTGCGGGGCCGAATCACGATGGACATGACCATGGTCGAGGCCACGGTCGACACCCGACCCGACGATGTCGTCACGATCTTTGGCGGGCTGGTAACGCTCGATGAGCAGGCAGCGCTCGCGGAGACCATCTCCTACGAGCTGCTCACCAGCCTGAGCCCACGGGTCGAGCGAAGGTATGGGGAGGAACAATGAACAACAGGCGAGCAGCGATCATCGTCCTCGATGGGGTGGGTATCGGCCCTGCGCCGGACACCGCGGACTACGGAGACCAGGGCAGCGACACGCTGGGCCATGTGCTGGCCGGCATCGACCTGGAGCTTCCCCATCTCAAGGCCCTCGGCCTGGGGCGGTGCGCGCCGCTTCACGCAGTGCCCCCCGTTCCCGAGCCGGGAGCGGCGTGGGGCACGGCGCAGCCGGCGAGCGCAGGCAAGGACAGCACTACCGGTCACTGGGAGCTCTGCGGGTTGATCCTGGAGCACCCGTTTCCCACCTATCCGAACGGCTTTCCTGAAGCGGTGATCGCCGAGTTCACCCGCCTCACGGGACGGGGAGTCCTGGGCAACCGCGCCGCGTCGGGCACGGCAATTCTGGATGAGCTGGGTGCCGAGCACGTACGGACCGGGGCGTGGATCGTGTACACCTCCGCTGACAGCGTGTTCCAGGTGGCCGCACACGAGGACGTCGTGCCACTCCAGGAGCTGTATGCGGCGTGCGAAGCGGCGCGCCGCATGCTGCAGGGGGAGCACGGCGTGTCACGAGTCATTGCTCGCCCATTCGTGGGCGAACAGGGCGCCTGGGTCCGCACGCCGCGCCGGCGGGACTTCAGCCTGCCACCGGCGGGAACAACGCTGCTCGACCTGCTGGCCGAGCGGGATGTGCCGCGGGTCGGCGTCGGCAAGGTGGACGACCTTTTTGCCGGCCGGAACATCTCTTCCACTCACACGGCTACCAACGCGGTCGCCTACCAGTTGCTCGAGGAGGCGCTGGAGACCATGCAGCGGGGGTTTCTCTTTGCCAACGTCATCGAGTTCGACCAGTCGTGGGGCCACCG
>DAIMFY010000338.1:0-2842 GCA_036724295.1 Gemmatimonadales bacterium
AGACCCTCCATCGCCGATCGCCGCGGAACGTATCATGCCCGCTCCCGCCACACCTGAACTCCTGTACCTCCTGTCCGGCGACGAGGATGATTTCCTCGAAGCCTGCGCCGACCTGCGTCCCGCTGACATTGTCGAAGCGCTGAACCAGCTGCCGGAAGAGGCGGCCGCCCGGATCGTGGCGGCGCTGCCTTTCCATCGCGCCGTGGAAGTGTTCGACGAGCCGGAACTGGAGCGCCGGGGCGACATCATCGCCAAGCTGGAGCAGGAGAAGGCGGTGAGCCTGCTGGACGCCATGTCGGCAGACCAGCAGGTGGAAATCTTCCGGGTGCTCGCGCCCGAGGCGCGCAGCCGCCTTGTGCACGTGCTGGCCGCGCCCACGCGCGATACCCTCAGCCTCCTGCTCAAGTACCCGGAGACCACCGCCGGCGGCATCATGACGACAGAATTCGTCTCGGTGCCGTCGGGGTGGACCGTGCGCCGCGTGCTCGAGCATATCCACGCCGTGGGCGAGGCCAAGGAGACGGTCTACGCCATCTACATCCTGGATGACAAGCAGCGGCTCACGCACGTCGTCTCGCTCCGCCAGCTCATGACCGCCGACCCCGACCTGCCGGTGCTCAGCGTGGGCGAACGCCGGAAGCCGGTCACCTGCGGGCCTTATACCGATCGCGAGGACGTTGGCCGGCTCATCTCCAAGTACAATCTGCTCGCCATCCCCGTGCTCGACGATGGCCACCGGGTGCTCGGCATCGTCACGGTGGATGACATCATTGACGCACTGATTACCGAGCAGACGGAGGATGTGCAGAAGTTCGGCGGCATGGAGGCGCTCGACGAGCCCTACATGCAGATCGGCCTGGGCTCGATGATCCGCAAGCGCGCCGGCTGGCTCTGTGCCCTCTTCCTGGGCGAGATGCTCACCGCCACCGCGATGGGACATTTCGAGGACGAGATCAATCGCGCCGTGGTTCTCGCCCTCTTCGTCCCGCTCATCATCAGCTCCGGCGGCAACAGCGGCTCCCAGGCGACCTCCCTCATCATCCGGGCCCTGGCGCTCCGGGAGGTCACACTGCGGGACTGGTGGCGGGTGGCGGTACGCGAACTCCCTGCCGGTCTCGCCCTCGGCACCATCCTGGGATGCATCGGGCTTGTGCGCATTCTGGTCTGGCAGTATTTCGGACTGTACGATTACGGTGCGCACTACATGCTCGTGGCCCTGACCGTCGCGGTAGCCCTCCTCGGTGTCGTGCTGTTCGGCTCGCTGGTCGGCTCCATGCTTCCGTTTGCGCTCCGGCGCATCGGCTTCGATCCGGCCAGCGCTTCGGCGCCGTTCGTCGCCACCCTGGTGGACGTCACCGGGCTGGTGATCTATTTCACCGTGGCGTCAGTGCTGCTGAGTGGGACATTGCTGTGAGCGATGAGCTGTCAGCGGTGAGCCAGGACGGCCAGCAGCCAAGAGCCAGCACCCTCGACCCTCGATTTTCGACCCTCGACCGGAGCCCCTCATGACCGATGCCGCTGCCGCTCCCGCACCAACGCCGGCCAAACCCAGCGTCATGGATTGCGCCGAGATCTACTACGCGCCATCTGACGTCTTCCAGCGCCGGCGGCAGGGCAAGTTCGGGATCCCGCTGCTGGTATACGTCATTGCCATGGCGATCGCGTTCTTCGCGACCAAGGACCTGATGCGTCCGTTCTTCGACATGCAGGCCGGCCGCCAGATGGAGCAAGTCCAGAAGCAGCATCCGGAGATGACCCAGGAGCAGCTGGAGGCCGGCCGCGCCATGGGGGCGAAGTTTGCCGGCGTCGGCGTCATCGTGGGCTCCGCCATCGTTCCCCTGGTGGCGGGGCTGCTCATCTGGCTGGTGGCCAAATTCGCCGGAGCCGGGCTCAGCCTGGCGCAGGGCATGGTGGTCGGGGTGTTCATGATGTTCCCCGCCATCATCGAGTACATCATCAACGCAGTACAGATGATCTTCGTGGACACGTCCGCGCTCACTTCCAATTACGACGTCAGCATCGGACCTGCCCGCTTCATGCACGACGCATCCGCCATCGTGCGATCTCTGGTGGGCCACATAGACCTGTTCACCATCTGGATGGCGTTCCTGATCTACCTTGGCGTCAAGGTGATCGGGCGTACGTCGCAGCAGACTGCCGCCACCGTCGCCGTGATCCTCTGGATCATCGGGGTGCTGCCTGCGTTCTTCGGCGCCATGAAGGCCGGATGAGGAGGCTGTCGTGAAAAAGGGTGGATGGCTCGCGGTGGGCGCGGCGGTGGTCCTCGGCGTCGCTCTGTACACCAGCACCATGTCATCGCAGAAAGTCGAGTGCTTCGCGGTGGTCACCTACGAGGGCCGTACCGACAGCGCCACCGCATCGGCCGCTGATCGCAGCGAGGCAGAGCGGCAGGCCCGCACCACCGCCTGCGGTACCATCTCCAGCGGGATGGATGGCCGGATCGCCTGCTCCAATACTCCTCCGGCACGCGTGCGCTGCCGGGATCTCTAGGAGTGCGGTTCCGGGCTCCGCACCCTATCGCCCTGCTGGTCGCATGCATCCTGCTCGCGGCCGTCGCCACCTGGATTCTCCCGGCGGGCGCATACCAGCGACATCACGATGAGGTAACCGGGCGCGACGTGGTCGTGCCCGGTTCGTATGCGCGGCTGGAAGCCACGCCGGTCGGGCCATTCCGGGCCCTGGTGGCGATTCCCAAGGGCATTGGCGCGGCGGCGGACGTCGTCGCATTTGTCTTTCTGGTGGGCGGTGCCTTCGCTGTCGTGGAACAGACCGGCGCATTGCGGCGCGGGCTTCGGCGCCTCATCGGCGCCGCGGGAGGCCG
>DAIMFY010000339.1:0-2817 GCA_036724295.1 Gemmatimonadales bacterium
CTTCCTCAGCGAGCTTCCGCACCACCTTGACGAGATCCTTCCGGCGTTCCTCTGAGAGTGCCGGCAACGGCACCCGGATCAGGGTGCCCTGGCTCGCCGGGTTGAGGCCGAGGCCGCCGTCACGGATGGCCTTCTCGATGGCCTGCGAAAGGCCCTTGTCGAAGGGCTGCACGCTGAGCATTCGCGGCTCGGGTGCCGACACCATGGCCACCTGGTTGAGCGGCATCTGGTTGCCGTACGCCTCCACCCGGATGCTGTCGAGGAGCTGGGGCGACGCCTTGTTACTGCGAATGCCCTGCAGTTCGCGCCGAGTGGCATCGATGGCCTTGGACATCTGCTCCTTGGCCTGGCGAGTCAGTTCCGGAATCGTGCTCATCGAACGATCGTCCCGACCCGGTCTCCCTGCAGCACGCGCGAGATGGCGCCGGGCCTGTTCATGTTGAAGACAATGATGGGGAGGTTGTTCGCCTTGCAGAGACCGAAGGCGTTGGCGTCCATGACAGCGTAGTTCCTGACGATGGCTTCCTGGAAGGAGAGCTCGGGAATGAACTCCGCATCCGGATTCTTGCGCGGATCACTGGTGTAGATGCCGTCGACATTGGTGGCCTTGAGGATCACCTCGGCCTCGATCTCGAGCGCGCGGAGGACGCCTGCGGTGTCGGTGGAAAAGAACGGGTTGCCGGTGCCGCCCGCAAAGATGATGAGCCGCCCCTTCTCCAGGTGCCGGATGGCGCGGCGGCGGATGTACGGCTCCGCCAGTGACTCCATGCGGATGGCAGTCATGACCCGGGTGTCCACGCCCACCTTCTCGAGCACATCCTGCACCGCCAGCGCATTGATGACGGTGGCGAGCATCCCCATGTAGTCGGCAGAGACCCGGTCGAGCCCCTCGCGGCTGGCGACGGCACCACGGATGATGTTGCCGCCGCCCACCACGAGGCAGAGGTGCACGCCCAGGGCGTGCACCAACTTCAATTCCTCGGCGAGGGCCTCGACTACACCGTAGTCCAGGCCCTGTCCCTTGTCGCCTGCCAGCGCCTCCCCGGAAATCTTGAGCAGGGCGCGACGGTAGGCGAGCGGCATCAGGCGCCGACCTGGAACCGCACGAACCGCGTCACCGAGAGCTCCTTGCCGGCCTTGGTCACCAGCTGGCCCACGGTCACGGTGTCATCGCGCACGAAGGGCTGCTCCAGGAGCGTGCGCTCGGCCACGAACTTCCGCAGCTTCCCGTCCACGATCTTGGCCCGGATCTGCTCCGGCTTCCCTTCCTGCGCCACCTGCTCCTCGGCGATGCGGCGCTCCCGATCCAGCATGTCGGCCGGAATGTCTTCAGGCCGCACGCCGAGTGGATCGGCCGAGGCGACATGCAGCGCTACATCCCGCGCCACCATATTGGCGGCTTCGTCGCCGGGGCCGCTCATGGCGACGAGTACGCCCACCATGCCGTTGTGGTGCAGATACTGCCCCACCACGCCGTCCTTCTGGACCAGCTTGGCATAGCGGCGGAAGGCCATGGCCTCACCCGTCTTGCCGGAGACTTCCTTGACGACCTGGCTCACCGTCTTGCTCTTGTCGGCGGTCCACTCGGCGCTGTCGAGTGCCGACCCCTCGGCGACGCCCTCGGGCGCGCTCGTGAGCACTTGCTTCGCCAGGGCCCGGGCGAGGTTCTGGAAGTCCTCGGTGCGGGCCACGAAGTCGGTTTCGCAATTCAGCTCGACCATGGCACCGCTCTTTCCGTCGGATGCCATCTCGACCACCACGACGCCCTGCAGGGCGCTGCGGCCGGCCCGCTTCTCGGCCTTGGCGATGCCCTTGGCGCGCAGCAGTTCGGTGGCCTTTTCCATGTCGCCACCGGCCTCTTCCAGCGCCTTGCGGCAATCGAGAATGCCCGCGCCGGTCCGGGCCCTGAGCTCGCTGACTTCCTTGGCTGTGATCGTTCCGCTAGTCATGTTCGTAACCCGCAAAAGGTTCGTGAAAGCTGGAGAATATTAGTCAAAACCGCCGCCCTTGGCCCGTCGGGCCGAAGGCGGCGGTCGGGCGTCCGGGGATGAGCCCCGTGCGCCTAGGCGTCGGAGCCGGGAGCCGCGCTCGGCTCTGCTGCGCCCTCGCCTTCGGTCCGAAGCCGCGCCGCGATGGCTTCCGGCTTGGGACGCCGCTTCCTGCGGCCGGGACGGCGGCGCTTACGATCTTCGGTGCCGTCGTCCGCCGCGAGGTCGCTGGTATAGATCTCGCCCTCGGCGTCTTCACCCGACTCGCGCACCGGCGCGCTGGCTCGGGCTTCCTTGATGGTGTCTGCCAGCGCCGCGGTGATGAGCGAAACCGAGCGAATGGCATCGTCGTTCCCCGGGACCGGCACGGTGATCACGTCCGGATCCGCATTGGTATCGACGATGGCGACCACGGGAATGCCCAGCTTGTTGGCCTCGGCGACCGCGATCTTTTCCTTCTTGGCGTCCACCACGAACAGCGCACCAGGGAGCCGGTTCATGTTCTTCACGCCCTCGAGGTTGCGGGACAGCTTCACCCGCTCGCGCTCGAAGAGCAGCTTTTCCTTCTTGGTGTAATTGGCGCCGAACTCACCATCGGTGCTGCCCTGGTCCAGCTCCCGCAGGCGCCGGATCTGCTTCTTCAGCGTCTGGAAATTGGTGAGCATGCCGCCCAGCCACCGCTCGGTGACGTACAGCGAGCCGCAGTCGGCCGCCTCGGCCTGCACGATGGCCTTCAGCTGCCGCTTGGTGCAGACGAACAGCACGCTCTCGCCACGACTCACGACCCCACGCAGGGTTTCCTGGGCCTTGGTGATCTGCCGAAGCGTCT